>NZ_JBVKBI010000070.1:0-1065 GCF_055639035.1 Streptomyces sp. NPDC107654 | reverse complement strand
ACGACAAGCGCGGTTACGTCTTCCTCGGGACCGCGACCGCCGCAACCCTCGTCATCTGGCTCCGGGCATGATCGGCCGGACAAGTCCTAGTGCCGACCTGCTCCGACCTCCTCGCCGACCTGACCAAGGAACGCGAGCGCATCACCAAAGCCATCATCGATTTGCAGACCTCCCGCGCCGCGCTCGACAAAGTCATCGCCGCAGCCCCCGCCGATGTCGCAGAACGCCCGGCAAGCAGCGCAATCGTCCGCAGCACACGGGCATGACCGCCACCGATCCCGAGTAGCGCTGCCACCGTCAACAACGTCCTGAGCCGCAACAGTTAGGCGGTGCCTTCTAGAAACTCACGCACCAGCGGCACGTCCTTGCGTGCGGTGAGTTCGGAGCACAGATTGCTCAGGGTGGTCGTGCCGCGGGCGGAGGTGACTCCGCCCATGTGCTCGACGGCCCTGTGTGCCGTCTCCACGGCGCCGTCGAGTTCTTCGAGCGCGATTCGGGCCTCTGCCTCCCGCGCCAGGTAGATGGCGGCGCCGCGCGGGAAGTCGTTGTCCTTGTAGGCGTCTGCGCTGCGGCACCTGTCTTCGGCGGCGGTGAAATGCGTCAGGGCCTCGTTGGGGCGGTTGAGGTTGAGAGCGCTGGACCCGGCCAGCATCCGCAGTTCGCCCAGATTGACCCAGTAAACGCAGTCCGGGTCCTCGTCCGGCGAGCGGTCGCGAGCCCGGTCGTAGGCGTCCAGTGCGGCGTTCTGCGCGTGGGCGGAGGCCCGGCCCTCGCCCGCACGGGCGTAGGCGCGGGCCAGTCGTGCGTGCAGCATCGCTTCCATGCGGGGGGGGGGGGGTGCCTCTATGTCCTTCGTCAAGCGAGCTGTGGGGTTCGGGGTTCGTAGAAGGTGCCGTCGCGGAGCATGGCGAACAGGACGCTGATGCGGTGGCGGGCGAGGCGGAGAAGTGCCTGGGTGTGGGTCTTCCCGCGGGCTCGGCAGCGGTCGTAGTAGGTGCGGGAGGGGGGATCGTGGAGGGCGGCGAACGCGGAGAGGAACATCGCGCGTTTGAGCTGGCGGTTCCC
>NZ_JBVKBI010000069.1:0-1138 GCF_055639035.1 Streptomyces sp. NPDC107654 | reverse complement strand
GATCCACGGACGAGAGTTCCTCTTCCCCACGAACAGAGCAACGAGCATCTGAGCCGACAGTCACACCATCAGCGACTTCTGTTAGGACCTCTTAGAGGGCATCTGATCAGTGTTCACGCGGATGTGAGTGGGATGTCTGTTTCGATTCGCCAGGTTGGTGCGGATTCTCCGGTCAGTTCGCGGGACATTTTGTTAGCCATGGCCCAGTGGATCATCGTCCGGGATCTCTGCGGGAGGGCTTCGTAGTCCCGCGCCAGTCGGCGGTGCTGCATCAGCCAGCCGAAGGTCCGCTCGATCACCCACCGTTTCGGCAGCGGCTCAAATCCCTTGGCCCGCGGCCGCTGCACTACCTCGACATCGATGCCCAGACCGGCGCCGTGGTTGAAGATGCTGTTCTGGTACCCGCCGTCGCCCCAGACCTTGGACACGCTGGGATGCGTCGCGGCCAGGTCGTCGAGCAGGAGCTTGCCGCCGGTGGTGTCGTGCACGTTCGCGGCGGTGACCAGGACGGCCAAGACCAGGCCGAGGGTGTCCGTGATCAGGTGCCGCTTGCGTCCTTTGATCTTCTTGCCGGCATCGATGCCCTGGCTGGTCTCCGCGACGTTTGCCGAGGTCTTCACGCTCTGCGCGTCCACCACGGCCGCGGTCGGCTCCGCACGGCGGCCGTGGAATCGGCGGGTCTTGTCGCGTAACAGGTCGTGGACCTGCTGGGTGGTGCCGTCCGTCTCCCACTTCGCGTAGTAGTCGTAGACGGTCTTGTAGGGCGGGAAGTCGTGCGGGAGGTACTCCCACGGGATGCCGGTGCGGTTGACGTAGAGGATCGCGTTGACGATTTCTCGCAGGTCGTGCACCCGGGCTGCCGTTCCGGGGCCGGTCCGTCTCGCCCGCCAGTCGTTGAAGACCGGTTCAATCAAGGCCCAGCGGGCGTCGGACACATCACTTCGGTACGGACGACGAACACTCACCCCTCATCCAACGACCGCCAACGGCGCCAGTCACAAAACCATCCCAGAACACCAACTACCTAGATCAGATGCCCTCTTAGACGTCATCTCATTTGGCAGCCCGGGTAGGCTGTAGGCCGTGGTGGGGATCGTTGAGCGGCTGGTGCCGGACGAGTTGTGGGAGTTGTTCCAGC
>NZ_JBVKBI010000068.1:0-1159 GCF_055639035.1 Streptomyces sp. NPDC107654 | reverse complement strand
GGCGGCGCTGGACCCGGAGGTGGAGGCGCTGCTGGCCCGCCATCCGTTGCGGGAGCTGGTGACCGCCTCGGATCCGATGCCGTTGCTGGTGGAGCGCGAGCGGGCCCTGTACGGCTCGTGGTACGAGTTCTTCCCGCGTTCGGAGGGGACCGTCGAGCGGCCGCACGGCACGTTCCGGACGGCCGCGCGCCGGCTGGAGGCGATCGCGGGGATGGGTTTCGACGTCGTCTATCTGCCGCCCGTCCATCCGATCGGTACGACGTTCCGCAAGGGCCCCAACAACACGCTCACCGCCGGTCCGGACGACGTCGGCGTGCCCTGGGCCATCGGTTCCCCGGAGGGCGGCCACGACGCCGTGCACCCGGACCTGGGCACGATCGAGGACTTCGACTTCTTCGTGGCCGAGGCGGGGCGGCTGGGGCTGGAGGTCGCCCTGGACTTCGCCCTGCAGTGCTCCCCCGACCATCCCTGGGTGCACAAGCACCCCGAGTGGTTCCGCCACCGCCCCGACGGGTCGATCGCGTACGCCGAGAACCCGCCGAAGAAATACCAGGACATCTATCCCGTCGCCTTCGACGCCGACATGGACGGTCTGGTCGCGGAGACCGTGCGGATCCTGCGGCACTGGATGGAGCACGGGGTGCGGATCTTCCGGGTCGACAACCCGCACACCAAGCCGGTCGTGTTCTGGGAGCGGGTCATCGGCGAGGTCAACCGCAGGGACCCGGACGTGATCTTCCTGGCCGAGGCGTTCACCCGGCCCGCGATGATGCACACCCTGGCCCAGATCGGTTTCCAGCAGTCGTACACGTACTTCACCTGGCGCAACACCAAGCAGGAGCTGACCGAGTACCTGACCGAGCTGTCGGGCGAGGCGGCCGCCTACATGCGGCCCAACTTCTTCGCCAACACCCCGGACATCCTGCACGCCTACCTCCAGCACGGCGGGCGGCCCGCGTTCGAGGTGCGGGCCGTGCTCGCCGCCACCCTCTCCCCCGCCTGGGGCATCTACAGCGGCTACGAACTGTGCGAGAACACCCCGCTCCGGGAGGGCGGCGAGGAGTACCTGAACTCGGAGAAGTACCAGCTCCGGCCGCGTGACTGGGCGGCCGCCGAGCGGGAGGGGCGGACCATCGCGCCGCTCATCACCCGGCTCAAC
>NZ_JBVKBI010000067.1:0-1308 GCF_055639035.1 Streptomyces sp. NPDC107654 | reverse complement strand
ACCTGAACTCGGAGAAGTACCAGCTCCGGCCGCGTGACTGGGCGGCCGCCGAGCGGGAGGGGCGGACCATCGCGCCGCTCATCACCCGGCTCAACAGCATCCGACGGCAGCACCCGGCGCTACAGCGCCTGCGGAACCTCCGCTTCCATCAGACCGACAACGACGCCGTGCTCGCCTACAGCAAGAGCACGGGTTCGGACACGGTCATCGTGGTCGTCAACCTCGACCCGCACCACACCCAGGAGGCCACGGTCTCGTTGGACATGCCGCAACTCGGCCTGGACCGGCACGCCGCCCTGTCCGTGCACGACGAACTGACGGGCGAGACGTACCACTGGGGCAGGACCAACTACGTGCGTCTCACTCCCGGCCGGACGCCGGCGCACGTGCTCCACGTCGGGCGATCGACGCCCCAGATCGGAGGGCCCGCAGCGTCATGACCGTCAACGACCCCGTACTGGACACCTTCGAGGACACTCCCGCCAAGGACCGGGACCCGGAGTGGTTCAAACGCGCCGTCTTCTACGAGGTCCTGGTCCGCTCCTTCCAGGACAGCAACGGCGACGGCGTCGGCGACCTGAAGGGCCTGACCGCCAAGCTCGACTATCTGCAGTGGCTCGGCGTGGACTGCCTGTGGCTGCCGCCGTTCTTCAAGTCGCCCCTGCGGGACGGCGGTTACGACGTCTCCGACTACACCGCCGTCCTGCCGGAGTTCGGTGACCTCGCCGACTTCGTGGAGTTCGTGGACGCCGCCCACCAGCGCGGCATGCGCGTCATCATCGACTTCGTCATGAACCACACCAGCGACCAGCACCCGTGGTTCCAGGAGTCCCGCAAGAACCCCGACGGCCCGTACGGGGACTACTACATGTGGGCCGACGACGACAAGCAGTACGAGGACGCGCGGATCATCTTCGTCGACACCGAGGCCTCCAACTGGACCTTCGACCCGGTCCGCGGCCAGTACTTCTTCCACCGCTTCTTCTCCCACCAGCCGGATCTGAACTACGAGAACCCGGCCGTGCAGGAGGAGATCCTGGCCGCCCTGCGCTTCTGGCTCGACCTCGGCATCGACGGCTACCGCCTGGACGCGGTCCCCTACCTCTACGCCGAGGAGGGCACCAACTGCGAGAACCTGCCCGCCACCCACGCCTTCCTGAAGCGGGTCCGGCGCGAGATCGACGCGATGTACCCGGACACCGTGCTGCTGGCGGAGGCCAACCAGTGGCCGGAGGACGTCGTCGACTACTTCGGTGACTTCCGGGGCGGCGGCGACGAGTGCCACATGGCGTTCCACTTCCCGGTGAT
>NZ_JBVKBI010000066.1:0-1311 GCF_055639035.1 Streptomyces sp. NPDC107654 | reverse complement strand
ACCTGAACTCGGAGAAGTACCAGCTCCGGCCGCGTGACTGGGCGGCCGCCGAGCGGGAGGGGCGGACCATCGCGCCGCTCATCACCCGGCTCAACGACGTCCGGCGCCGCAGTCCCGCCCTCCGTCAGCTGCGCGACCTGCACTTCCACCACGCCGACAAGGAAGCGGTGATCGCCTACTCGAAGCGGAGCGGGTCGAACACGGTTCTGGTGGTGGCCAACCTGGACCCGCACAGCACCCAGGAGGCCACGGTCTCGTTGAACATGCCGCAACTCGGCCTGGATTGGCACGAGTCCGTGCCGGTGCGCGACGAGCTGACCGGCGAGACCTACTACTGGGGCAGGGCCAACTATGTGCGCCTGGAACCGGGTCACAGGCCCGCGCACGTCTTCACCGTCCTGCGACCGTCCACCCCGCAGATCGGAGGGTCACCCACCATATGATCGTCAACGAGCCCGTTCCGGACACCTTCGAGGACACTCCCGCGGGGGACCGGGACCCGGATTGGTTCAAACGCGCCGTCTTCTACGAGGTCCTGGTCCGCTCCTTCCAGGACAGCAACGGCGACGGCGTCGGCGACCTGAAGGGCCTGACCGCCAAGCTCGACTATCTGCAGTGGCTCGGCGTGGACTGCCTGTGGCTGCCGCCGTTCTTCAAGTCACCGCTCAGGGACGGCGGTTACGACGTCTCCGACTACACCGCCGTCCTGCCGGAGTTCGGTGACCTCGCCGACTTCGTGGAGTTCGTGGACGCCGCCCACCAGCGCGGCATGCGCGTCATCATCGACTTCGTCATGAACCACACCAGCGACCAGCACCCGTGGTTCCAGGAGTCGAGGCGGGACCCGGACGGTCCGTACGGGGACTACTACGTCTGGGCCGACGACGACAAGCAGTTCCAGGACGCCCGGATCATCTTCGTCGACACCGAGGCCTCCAACTGGACGTACGACCCGGTGCGCAAGCAGTACTACTGGCATCGCTTCTTCTCGCACCAGCCGGATCTGAACTACGAGAACCCGGCCGTGCAGGAGGAGATGATCTCCGCGCTGAAGTTCTGGCTGGATCTCGGCATCGACGGGTTCCGGCTGGACGCGGTGCCGTACCTGTACCAGCAGGAGGGCACCAACTGCGAGAACCTGCCCGCGACCCACGAGTTCCTGAAGCGGGTGCGCAAGGAGATCGACGCCCAGTACGCCGACAAGGTGCTCCTCGCCGAGGCCAACCAGTGGCCGGAGGACGTCGTCGACTACTTCGGTGACTTCCGGGGCGGCGGCGACGAGTGCCACATGGCGTTCCACTTCCCGGTGAT
>NZ_JBVKBI010000065.1:0-1369 GCF_055639035.1 Streptomyces sp. NPDC107654 | reverse complement strand
GAACACGATCGCGGCCAGCACCTCCCGGTCACCGTGCCGACGACGGCCACCACCTTGAGGCCGCACCGGCGCCTCCGGCACCACTCGCTGGAACAACTCCCACAACTCGTCCGGCACCAGCCGCTCAACGATCCCCACCACGGCCTACAGCCTACCCGGGCTGCCAAATGAGATGACGTCTTAACACCTTGCGGTGACCTCACCCGGCTCAGGAGGCTGCTCACAAGACATAAGCTGCCGCAGCCAAACTGGGCAGGAGCGCCCAACGCCGGATTGGTAGCCGTCCGTGCAGAGCTGATCGGTTACCCAATGCTGGTCAAGTCATCAACCAAGACCCGGGCGATTGCGGTGCAAGCACGAAACCACGGCGAAGTTCGTGCAGCCTATGAGCTAGTGAGCCTTTGCCAACCTCAGTTTGAGCAGGTCAGGTGGAGGTTGAGGACGGCTTGGAGGTGGCTAGTGATTCGAGTGGTGCTGCAGCGAAGTTTCCGCAGCAGGCGCCAGGTCTTCAAGGTCGCCATGGCCTGCTCGCCGAGCGCCCGGATGCGGGCGTGCGCGGCGTTGACCGCGCGTTGACCTGTCGAGAGCCGGTCCCACCGGCCGCGGAAGGGCACTCGCACGGTGCCGCCCGCGCCCTGGTAGCCCTTGTCCGCCCAGCAGGCCAGGCCCGCCTCGGTGAGGGCGTCGATGATGCCGTGGGTTCGGGCGGCCTTGATGTCGTGCACGGCGCCGGGTAGGGCGGACGAGGCCCACAACAGCTTGCCGTGTGGATCGGCGATGACCTGCACGTTCATGCCGTGCCTCTTGTGTTTGCCGGAGTAGAAGGGCCGGTCAGTGGCGATTCGGTCGATCGGCAGCAGCGTCCCGTCCAGGATCACGAACGCCTTCCCCGAGGCGGCCGTCACCGCCGTGGCGAGGTCGGGCGCCCGCGCCGCGAGCAGTCCGACCGCTTCCGTGATGTACCGGTACACCGTGCTCACGCCCACCTCGAACCCGGCCGCGAGCTGCGCGTAGGTGTGCCCCAGGCGCAGGTGTGCCAGCACCAGCAGCGCCTGGCGGCCGGCGGACAGCCGCCGCCACCGCGTCCCGCGCGCCTCCCGATGCGCGGCCAACCGGTCGGTCAGGAACCGCAGATGCCGGGTGGACAGGTCGAGGGCGGACGGGTAAACAAGCACATGAAGCTCCTGGCGGCACGGGCGATCTTGGTCGTGAACCCGTCTACCAGGAGCTTCATCGCGTGCGCAGGTCAACCGGCCAACTACTGACCTTTGCGACGTGTTGTCGTTACGGGCTGACGATGGGTGATCGTTGCGGTATGCCGGTTGTGTGAGATATCCGCAGGGTGGTGGGCTGACGCCTGAACGGCAGG
>NZ_JBVKBI010000064.1:0-1379 GCF_055639035.1 Streptomyces sp. NPDC107654 | reverse complement strand
GGTGGCCTTCATGGTGTTCTGTTTCTTCTTGCCCGAGACGAACGCGCGGCGTCCGCCGCGGTTGGCCGGTGGCCGGCGGACCTGGATCTCGGTGGCGTCCAAACGCAGCTCAATGCCTTCGGCCTGGGCGTAGGCGAACACGTCCGTCAGTGTCCGAAGCCGCAGGCCAGGTCGGTCGGGAACCGCGCACCCCCGCTCGGCAAGGAGCATGCCTATCTCTGCGATGGCGCGGGTGATGGTCGAGCGGTCGACGCAAAACAACAGTCCCGGTACAGGTCGTGCCGCAGATGGATCAGCGTGGCCACCAGCCTGTCGACGAACACCAGCCGATGGCGGGCGCCGGCACCCGCCGCCCGCTTCCGGGCTCCTCCACGTGCGGCGTGGCGTCGGCCCTCAAGTCCGGCCTGCCACGGCTCGGCCAACTCCTCGACCAGGAGAGCAAGATGCTGTCGAGAGAGCCCCGTGAACAGCCGATGCGCCAGCACCGCCCGATTGACCATGATCGCCACAGCGGGATCATGCCATCCATCTGGCGTGAAATCTCACCCGCTATCACGCACCAACTCGTAAGAGGTGCACAGGTGGTCGCGCAGGTCGTTCGTCACGCGTTTGCCGCGGGCATTGAGGTACGGGTCGATGTCGATGCCGTAGGCGGGGGAGAGCCCGGAGAGGGCGTAGTCGAAGAACGCCCCGTAGGCGGAGCCGTCCATGCTGTCGGCCACCTTATTCATGTCCGCGGGCGGAGCGCCGACGACGGCACCCTTGATCTTCAGTTCGGGCGCATAGGTGGGGGCCAGCTCCGCGGCGGACGCCGTAGCGCCGCCGCCCTGGGAGTAGCCGTAGAGCGCGACCGGGCCGGCGTCCGCCAAATCCACGGCGTCCAGGCGCTCGGCCGCCCGGAGGGAGTCCACGACAGCGCGGCCCTGCGCCTCGCGGTCCATGTACGTGTGGGCTCCGGGTGTGCCGATGCCCTGATAGTCGGTCACCGCCACGGCGTAGCCCTGATCGAGGAGTTTCTTGACGGCAGTGCCTCGTACCCGAGCTGAGCACGTCACCGTTGTGGGCGGGCAGGCTCAGCCGTTGCTGCGCAGGTGGTCGGCGGCGGCCGCCTCGCCCGAGGGCACGCCGAAGGTGAGCATGGATGAAACCCGCGACGTCGCCGAGGAATGGCGGAGGCTTCCAACACACAGCTGCGTGAATTGGGCGCCGCACGGGACCGCAACGAAGCCTGACGCCGCGCAGGAGGCTTGCGGAATAGGCTTTAGCTACGAGCAGCAGACCAGTTACTGACGTTGTTGCCGTGATGTCGTCAATGTGAGTCCGGTTTCGGTGAGGCAGCCGTTGATGAGGTTGCTGCGGTACTGGATCTGGCGGAGGCC
>NZ_JBVKBI010000062.1:0-1982 GCF_055639035.1 Streptomyces sp. NPDC107654 | reverse complement strand
ACGGGCTGGAGGAGTCGTACTGCGACGAGGTCCGCGAGGAAACCGTCTGCGCCACCCACTCCCGCTTCCAGACCGCGGAGGACGGGTTCGAGGAGCTCACCCACGCCGCGCCCTGGCCCTGCACGCAGGACGCCGCCGCCCAGTCGCAGCCCGGCGCCTGACCCGCGGCACCACAACCACAGCACCCAAGGAGACCCGTGAACATCCCCCGCATCACCGCACAGGCCGCCGGCTGGGGCCTGGCCTACCTGCTGACGATCCCCGCCGCGAACCTGGCGGTCGAGCACTGGCAGAACGCCCCCGTCGGGTTCGGTCTCACCGCCCCGGCTGGCGTGTACTTCGTCGGCATCGCCCTCGTCTGCCGGGACCTGCTCCGCCGGGCAGCGGGCAGGGCCGCCGTCCTCGCTGCGATGGTGGCAGGCGTTGCCCTGTCGTACCTGCTGGCCGACCCGGCGCTCGCCACCGCCTCGGCCGCAGCGTTCGCGATCTCCGAGACGCTGGACTTCTTCGTCTACGAGTGGCTCCGGGACCGCGGGCTCATGGTGGCGATGGGCCTGTCGAACGCGGCCGGCCTGATCGTCGACTCGGTCGCCTTCCTGCTGATCGCGTTCGGGTCGCTGGACTATCTGGCGGGCCAGGTCGTCGGCAAGGCGTGGATGACCGTGGCCGCGGTTGCCGTCATCGCGCTGGTGCAGCGGCGCCGCGCTGTGGCGGTGACGGCGTAGCCATGCGCTTCATGCTCGGCACCCACATGGCGAACTGGCTCTGGGACGACGACCCCCGCCTCGACGGCATCACGCTGTTCATCTCCCGGAACCGCCTCGCCCGACGCGTCAGCCCCTTCCCGGCCGCCCGCCGCGACTGGGCCCTCGACTCCGGCGGGTTCACCGAGCTGAAAGACCACGGCGGCTGGCGCACCACCCCCGAGGAGTACGCCACCGAAGTACGCCGCTACCGCGACCAGCTCGGCCGCCTGCAGTGGGCCGCACCCCAGGACTGGATGTGCGAACCCTGGGTCATCCACGGCGGCGTGCACAACGGACTGCACTTCACCGGCACCCAGGAAGCCCGCGGCATCAACCCCGGAGAGCCGGATGACTTCGACGCCGCTGTCCGAGTTCATCAGGAATACACCGTGCAGAACTACCTCGAACTCCAGCGGGTCGCCTCCGACCTGCCGTGGATACCGGTCCTGCAAGGCTGGAGCCTCGCCGACTACGAACGCTGCGCCGAGATGTACGCCGCCGCCGGCGTTGACCTTGCTGCGGCCCCGGTCGTCGGGCTCGGCTCCGTGTGCCGGCGGCAGGCCACCGACGAGATAGCCCGCATAGTTGACCGGTTCGCCTCCCGCGGGCTGCGCCTGCACGGCTTCGGCGTGAAGACCGAAGGCCTCGCGGACTACGGCGACCAGCTGGTGTCCGCCGACTCGATGGCCTGGTCCGTCGGCGGTCGCCGCGACCCGAAGCTGCCCGGCTGCACGCACCGGGCGAAGAACTGCGCCAACTGCTCGACCTACGCCCTGCGGTGGCATCAGCGGATCCTCGCCGCCGCCGAGCAGGGAGCCCGCGAGCCCAGGCAACTCGCCTTCGCCGTATGACCACAAGGAGCCAGTCATGCAGATCCCCGAACCCACCGTCCTGCCCACCCGCTACGTCGTGAGCTGCCTGCCCGAAGGTCACGACAACCGGTACACGTACACCGTCCGTGTCGAGTACGGCGGCAGCGGCCGGTACGCCGTTAGGTCCGGCCTGAAGTACTACGGCACCGACGGCGCCTGGGAGCACGCGCCGGACTGGCCCGAGACCAACTCGGACGGTCAGGAGGCATGGCTAGCGGCGCATCTCTTCGACCACGACACGGCGCTCCGCCTCGCCCGCGAGCTGGCGCCGACCCTCACCTACCGCGGCCGGACCGTCGCCGATGCGCTCGGCGCCCAGTCGCCGCCCGCCTCCGCGTGAGCCGGCCCCGCACGACGACGGCCG
>NZ_JBVKBI010000061.1:0-2196 GCF_055639035.1 Streptomyces sp. NPDC107654 | reverse complement strand
GACACCAAAGCCCTGCCCGCACCCGACCACCACCGACCCGAACTCGCCACCACCTACACCGCACCCCGCAACGCGACGGAGGAGACCATCGCCGGCGTGTGGTGCGACGTCCTCGGCATCGACACCGTCGGCATCCACGACAACTTCTTCGAACTGGGCGGACATTCACTGCTCGCCACGCAGGTGACGTCGCGTCTGCGGCAACGGCTCGGAGTGGATGTTCCCGTGCGAGCCCTCTTCACCTCGCCCACGGTGGCGACACTGGCCGTGGTCGTGCGCGAGCTGGAGACGGCCGGTGAGGTGCCGCTGGTACCGGTCGACCGTGACAGCGGTCCACTGCCACTGTCGTTCGCGCAGCAACGGCTCTGGTTCCTCGACCAGTTGACGCCGGGCAGCGCCGAATACCTCGTGCCGTTCGGGCTGCGGGTGCGGGGCGTGCTCGACGCCGGTGCGCTGGGTACGGCGTTCACCGGTCTGGTGGCCCGACACGAGGTGCTGCGTACCCGGTTCGTCACGGACGACTCAGGCCGTCCCACGCAGGTCGTGGACGCGCCGTGGTCGGTCACTCCGGTGGTGCACGACGTCCGGGCCGTCCCGGCGGACGGCAGGGAGCGGGCCGCGTCGGAGCTCATGGCGGCCGAGGCCCGGAGGCCGTTCGAGCTGGACGGCGGTCGGCTCCTGCGCGTGGACGTGGTGCGTGTCGCGGACGACGACCAGTATGTGCTGATCACGTTGCACCACATCGTGTCGGACGGCTGGTCGTCCAGGATCCTGGCGCGCGAACTGCGCGAGCTGTACGCGGCCGCGGTCTCCGGGCGCGAGGCGTCGTTGCCCGAACTGCCGGTGCAGTACGCGGACTTCGCCGTCTGGCAGCGGGAGCGACTCAGCGGCGACGTACTGGAGGGGCAGTTGGCGTACTGGCGCGAGCGCCTTGCGGGCGTGCCGACCCTGGAGCTGCCGACCGACCATGGCCGGCCCGCCGAGAGGGACGGCGCCGAGGGCGACACCGTGTACTTCTCGGTGCCGTCGGAGGTGACGGAGGTGCTTCGGACGACGGTGAGCGGGCAGGGCGCGAGCCTGTTCATGGCCCTGCTGGCCCTGTTCCAGATCGTGCTGGCCCGCTACTGCCGCCAGGACGACATCGCGGTCGGCACTCCGATCGCGGGCCGCAACCGCGCCGAGACCGAGGATCTGATCGGCTTCTTCGTCAACACGCTGGTCTTGCGGACCGACCTGTCCGGAGATCCGACGTTCACCGAGTTGCTGGACCGGGTCAAGGAGACCGCCCTCGGCGCCTACGACCACCAGGATCTCCCCTTCGAACGCCTCGTCGACGAGCTGGCCCCCGACCGGGACCTGTCCCGCAACCCCCTCTTCCAGACCCTCTTCGTCTTCCAGAACACCCCGGACGGCGACGCGTGGAGCCTGCCCGGCCTGACGGTGGAGCACGTCCGTGTGGGCGGTCAGGACGCCAAGTTCGATCTCCAGCTGACCGCCGCGGAAGCGGGTGGTGAGCTGCTGGCGGCCCTGGAGTACCGGACGGACCTCTTCGAGCGGGCGACGATCGAGCGGTTGGCCGGTCATTTCGCGACGCTCGCCGCGTCGGTGGCGGCCACGCCGCGGGCGCGGTTGTCCGAGCTGAACATGCTGACGGTGGGGGAGCGGCGGGAGGTCCTGGTCGACTGGAACGGTGTCACGGGCCCCTACCCGGAGACGGCGACGATCCATCAGCTGGTGGAGGAGCGGGTCGCCGCGGATCCCGACGCGATCGCGGTGACCTGGGGCGACCGTCACTGGTCGTACGGGGAGATCAACGCGCGTGCGAACCGGCTGGCTCATCATCTGCGGGAGACGGGCATCACTCCGGACACGCTGATCGCGGTCTGCCTGGACCGTTCGCCCGATCTGATCGCGTCGTTGCTGGGCATTCTGAAGGCGGGTGCCGCGTTCGTTCCGCTGGACCCGGACTATCCGAGCGAGCGCATCACCTACATGATCAACGACACCGGCACGCCGTTGATCATCACCAGCACCGATCTGGCCCACCGCCTGCCCGACACGTTCGACCGTCTGTTGGTCGACGCCCAGTGGCCGGCCGGTCCGGAGTGCGACCTTGAGCCGGTGGCTTCGCCGGATGATCTGGCGTATGTCATCTACACCTCCGGTTCCACCGGCAGGCCCAAGGGTGTGGCCTTG
>NZ_JBVKBI010000060.1:1638-2970 GCF_055639035.1 Streptomyces sp. NPDC107654 | reverse complement strand
GGCCTATCAACCCAGTCGTCTACTGGGAGCCTTACCCCATCAAGTGGGTGGGAGTCCTCATCTCGAAGCAGGCTTCCCGCTTAGATGCTTTCAGCGGTTATCCCTCCCGAACGTAGCCAACCAGCCATGCCCTTGGCAGAACAACTGGCACACCAGAGGTTCGTCCGTCCCGGTCCTCTCGTACTAGGGACAGCCCTTCTCAAGACTCCTACGCGCACAGCGGATAGGGACCGAACTGTCTCACGACGTTCTAAACCCAGCTCGCGTACCGCTTTAATGGGCGAACAGCCCAACCCTTGGGACCGACTCCAGCCCCAGGATGCGACGAGCCGACATCGAGGTGCCAAACCATCCCGTCGATATGGACTCTTGGGGAAGATCAGCCTGTTATCCCCGGGGTACCTTTTATCCGTTGAGCGACGGCGCTTCCACAAGCCACCGCCGGATCACTAGTCCCGACTTTCGTCCCTGCTCGACCCGTCGGTCTCACAGTCAAGCTCCCTTGTGCACTTACACTCAACACCTGATTGCCAACCAGGCTGAGGGAACCTTTGGGCGCCTCCGTTACCCTTTAGGAGGCAACCGCCCCAGTTAAACTACCCATCAGACACTGTCCCTGATCCGGATCACGGACCCAGGTTAGACATCCAGCACGACCAGACTGGTATTTCAACGACGACTCCACAAACACTGGCGTGCCTGCTTCAAAGTCTCCCAGCTATCCTACACAAGCCGAACCGAACACCAATATCAAACTGTAGTAAAGGTCCCGGGGTCTTTCCGTCCTGCTGCGCGAAACGAGCATCTTTACTCGTAGTGCAATTTCACCGGGCCTATGGTTGAGACAGTCGAGAAGTCGTTACGCCATTCGTGCAGGTCGGAACTTACCCGACAAGGAATTTCGCTACCTTAGGATGGTTATAGTTACCACCGCCGTTTACTGGCGCTTAAGTTCTCAGCTTCGCCCACCCGAAAGTGAGCTAACCGGTCCCCTTAACGTTCCAGCACCGGGCAGGCGTCAGTCCGTATACATCGCCTTACGGCTTCGCACGGACCTGTGTTTTTAGTAAACAGTCGCTTCTCGCTGGTCTCTGCGGCCACCCCCAGCTCAGAGCGCGAAGCTCATCACCAGATGTGGCCCCCCTTCTCCCGAAGTTACGGGGGCATTTTGCCGAGTTCCTTAACCATAGTTCACCCGAACGCCTCGGTATTCTCTACCTGACCACCTGAGTCGGTTTAGGGTACGGGCCGCCATGAAACTCGCTAGAGGCTTTTCTCGACAGCATAGGATCATCCACTTCACCACAATCGGCTCGGCATCAGGTCTCAGAC
>NZ_JBVKBI010000060.1:0-1542 GCF_055639035.1 Streptomyces sp. NPDC107654 | reverse complement strand
GCTACACCCTTACCCCGGGACAACCACCGCCCGGGATGGACTACCTTCCTGCGTCACCCCATCACTCACCTACTAACCGCTTGGTTCGGCGGCTCCACCACTTTCCTTTCCCCGAAGGGTCCGGAACGGCTTCACGGCCTTAGCATCACGATGCTCGATGTTTGACGCTTCACAGCGGGTACCGGAATATCAACCGGTTATCCATCGACTACGCCTGTCGGCCTCGCCTTAGGTCCCGACTTACCCTGGGCAGATCAGCTTGACCCAGGAACCCTTAGTCAATCGGCGCAAACGTTTCTCACGTTTGTATCGCTACTCATGCCTGCATTCTCACTCGTCAACCGTCCACGACTACCTTCCAGTGCCGCTTCACCCGGCAGACGACGCTCCCCTACCCATCACAGCCTCCGTTGGGAGTACATGCTGCAATGACACGACTTCGGCGGTACGCTTGAGCCCCGCTACATTGTCGGCGCGGAATCACTAGACCAGTGAGCTATTACGCACTCTTTCAAGGGTGGCTGCTTCTAAGCCAACCTCCTGGTTGTCTGTGCGACTCCACATCCTTTCCCACTTAGCGTACGCTTAGGGGCCTTAGTCGATGCTCTGGGCTGTTTCCCTCTCGACCATGGAGCTTATCCCCCACAGTCTCACTGCCGCGCTCTCACTTACCGGCATTCGGAGTTTGGCTAAGGTCAGTAACCCGGTAGGGCCCATCGCCTATCCAGTGCTCTACCTCCGGCAAGAAACACACGACGCTGCACCTAAATGCATTTCGGGGAGAACCAGCTATCACGGAGTTTGATTGGCCTTTCACCCCTAACCACAGGTCATCCCCCAGGTTTTCAACCCTGGTGGGTTCGGTCCTCCACGAAGTCTTACCTCCGCTTCAACCTGCCCATGGCTAGATCACTCCGCTTCGGGTCTTGAGCGTGCTACTGAATCGCCCTGTTCGGACTCGCTTTCGCTACGGCTTCCCCACCCGGGTTAACCTCGCAACACACCGCAAACTCGCAGGCTCATTCTTCAAAAGGCACGCAGTCACGAGATACGTGCAAGCACGTATCCGACGCTCCCACGGCTTGTAGGCACACGGTTTCAGGTACTATTTCACTCCGCTCCCGCGGTACTTTTCACCATTCCCTCACGGTACTATCCGCTATCGGTCACCAGGGAATATTTAGGCTTAGCGGGTGGTCCCGCCAGATTCACACGGGATTTCTCGGGCCCCGTGCTACTTGGGTGTCTCTCAAACGAGCCGCTGATGTTTCGACTACGGGGGTCTTACCCTCTACGCCGGACCTTTCGCATGTCCTTCGCCTACATCAACGGTTTCTGACTCGCCTCACAGCCGGCAGACTGTGAAAGAGAGATCCCACAACCCCGCATGCGCAACCCCTGCCGGGTCTCACACGCATACGGTTTGGCCTCATCCGGTTTCGCTCGCCACTACTCCCGGAATCACGGTTGTTTTCTCTTCCTGCGGGTACTGAGATGTTTCACTTCCCCGCGTTCCCTCCACACTGCCTATGTGTTCAGCAG
>NZ_JBVKBI010000059.1:0-3159 GCF_055639035.1 Streptomyces sp. NPDC107654 | reverse complement strand
CATCGGCGGTACGAGCGCAAGGCCGAGCACTTCCTCGTCTTCACCAGCCTCGCCTGCACCCTCATCTGCTACCGCAGACTCACCAAATGAGATGACGTCTAAGAGGACGGAGACTCAGTGAGCTCTTTCAGCGTGGCCACTGATCGCATGATGGGATCGGTGCCCGCAACGCACGAGGCTCCCGTGCCGTTGAGGAGGTGTTCGAAGTCTCAACCCACAGGGACGGGAGCCGCGGTGGTTCCGTATTCTGCGGCACTCGACCTGCCCCACGCCCTGGTCGAGGGGGTCACCATGCTTTTCGTCACCAGGGAGGGTGACCGTCATTGCTAGCTCCCGCCGCACCAGCGTGCCCTGGTCGGGCTGGTGTACCGGCGTCGACACGACACCCTCGCCCAGCTTGCTGCCGGGTTCGTAACCTCCGTCAGCACCGCCCACGCCTACACGACAGCCGTCGTCGACCTGCATGCCGATCGCGCACCTGGCCTGCTGCGTGTGCTGCGCGAGTCCGACCCAGACTACGTCGTGCTGGACGGCACCCTGACGGAGTGCGACCGGGGCGGCGACAGCTGGGCCGACTTCTCCCACAAGCACCGCCGACACGGGGTAAACGTGCAAGTGGTGACCGATCCGGTTGGACAGCTTCTGTGGATCTCGTCGGCGCTGCCCGGCCGTGCGCAGGATCTCACTGCCGCCCGCGTCCACCGGATCACCCGCATCTGCGAACGCCAGGGCGTCCCCGTCCTCGCCGACCGCGCCTACAGAGAGCCGGCCCCTGGGTGACGACACCACTCAGACGCCCACCGGGCCGTGACCTCACGCCGACACAGCAAACCGTCAACCGAGCGCTGTCTGCAGCACGAGCACCGGTCGAGCGCGGCGTCGCGCGACTGAAGTCGTGGCGGACAGCAGCACCTAACAGAATGGGCGCTTGGTGCCTGCAGTTACACGTTTCCCGTCTCGCCGTCGGCCAGCCATGAACCGTGCCAGGGAGTGCTCCAGCAGCTCCAGGAACTGCCCTAGGTCATCGGCCCGCGTCCGGTAGACCGCCCCATCAGGGCCCGCGACGTTAGCCAGGCCGCCGCCGTTCAATCCGATGACCCGGCCATGGACCATTCGGTCTGTGCCAGCATCGACGATACCGTCCTCCTGGAGCCGCTGCAGGACGTTACTGGCTGGCTCGAGGAAGTAGGCGTTGCCGACGTCCGCCCAGGTGACATCCCCGCTGCTGTCGTGGAAGGTGACCGGGTCAGCCGGGACAGGGGTGACTTGGGCAAGCCTACGAGCCGCGGTTCGATCATCGTGGTCAGCCGACCGAACCTCGTTGGTCCCAGGGAGAAATCCGTACCGATCCTCGAACTCGCCTGTCATGGCTGCGAGAGTCCTTGAGACTCTGTCCGTCCATGAGGCCAGCCAGGCGGGCGAAAGCGATCGGTCACTCATGAGGCCCTCCTGTACGTGCGGCACACCGGGAGGGATCCAGTGGGAGTACCTGCCCGAGAAGCTGGGCTTGGGCTCAGGCATGACCTGCTGGCGTCGACTGCGGGACTGGAACGAGGCCGACGTCTGGCAGCGTCTGCACGAGGTGCTGCCGGCTGAGCTGAACGCGGCTTCACAACTGGACTGGTCCCGTTGTGTGGTCTACTCCTCGCACGTCAGGGACTTAGTACTGCAACGGTGTCTGTTCTGATTGCTGGGCAGTCTTCAAGGGCTGTGTCCGCGTCGTTTGTAGTGACTGAGCTGAGCCTGATATTGCCGTCTGCGGCGCCATGTCGACCAGTGCAGGATGTGCTCGACGGGGGCGGGCCGGCGGTCGGTGAGGCGGGTAATCAGCCGTCGGATCTCGGCAAGGCTGAGGTGGATGAGCTGGGAGGATCCGTTTCTGCTTTCCCGGCGTCCAGCTCGCGGGCTCGCAGGACGGTGAGGCAGGCGTGGGCTGCCATGGCGAGGGTCATGTGGCGGTGCCAGCCGGGATAGCGGCGGACTTGGTAGTCGTCCAGGCCGCATTCCTGCTTCGCGCTCTGGAAGCACTCCTCGATGGCCCAGCGGCTGCCCGCGATGCGGATCAGCTCGTCCAGCGTGGTGTCGGCGGGGCAGTAGGCGATGTAGTAGGAGATCTCGTCAGGCCGGCTGACGCTGCGGCGGGCGATGACCCAGTGCCGGCGGTCTTCGCGGTGCCAGGGCCGCACCTCGACGCGGGCCCAGTCATAGATCCGCAGCCCGTGAGCCCCCGCGCCGCAGGAACGGCGCTTCCACTTCTGCCGCGGCAGGCCGGGGAACAGCTCGTGGACAGGGTGATCGATGGACCAGCGGGTGACGACCGTGTCGTGCCGGGTGGTGGCCACGACGTGGAAGACGTCGGCCTGCTCGAGTTCGAAACGCCAGCCCTTGCTGTAGCCGTAGGCGGCATCCGCCGTCACCCAGCCGAAGGGGATCCGGTCCGCGATCGCTTTGCGGACCATCGCCTTGGCCATGGCCACCTTTGTCTCGAAGGCGACCTCGTCGCCGATGCCAGCCCGGCGGCAGCGTTCCCGGTCGTCCGTCCAGGACGCGGGCAGATACAACCGCCGGTCGATCAGCGTGCGGCCGCGGCCGGTGGCGTAGGCGAGGAACACTCCGATCTGGCAGTTCTCGGTGCGGCCAGCGGTTCCGGAGTACTGCCTTTGCACCCCGGCCGACCGCAGGCCCTTCTTCAAAAAGCCGGTGTCGTCGACGATCAGCACGGCGTCCCCATCGCCAAGGTGTTCCACAACGTAGTCACGGACGTCGTCCAGGACCTCATCCGCGTCCCACTCGATCCGGTTCAGCATCCGCTGGATCCGGTCCGGGCCGTCGTGACCGGCCTCCTCGGCCAGCGTCCAGCCGTTCTTGCGCTCCAGCGGAGCAATCAGCCCCCGCATGTAGGCAAGAGCTGACTCACGCGGCTCCGACCGGTTGAAGCGGTGCACGAACCGTTCATGCAGAGCGGTCAGCTCACCCGCCCACAACCTGACTTCAGCAAGGTCCCCACCCATAACCGCACCAACGACCGACCTGGCCAACAGTCACGGCATACACCGTTGCAGTATTAGACGTCATCTCATTTGGTGAGTCTGCGGTAGCAGATGAGGGTGCAGGCGATGGCGGTGAAGGCCAGGAAGTGCTCGGCCTTGCGTTCGTAGC
>NZ_JBVKBI010000058.1:0-3236 GCF_055639035.1 Streptomyces sp. NPDC107654 | reverse complement strand
CCCACCGCGCTCCAGGACCTCCTGACCCAGATCCTCACCGACCCCCACCACACCACCCACGCCCGGCAACTGAAGAAAGAACACGACACCCTGCCTACGCCAAACCAAATCCTGGCCGAGCTGGAGGCACTGGTGCGCGACGGCCGTTCCGGCGCGTCCGCGTACCCCGCGCCCACGCCCCGCTGAAGGAGCCCTGAGGAGCTTCATGCGCACCCTGTTCGTGACCTGGGCCTGGCCCTCCCACCTCTACCCCATGGTTCCGCTCGCCGGCGCGACGCGGGCGGCGGGACACGAGGTGCTGCTGTGCTGCCCGCCGTCGCTGGTACCGGTCGCTGTACGCACGGGGCTGCCCACCGCCGCGGTGGGAAGCGACGTCGACATGACACCGACCGTGCGAAAGATGGTCGACCGGGCCAGCCCGGGCGGCTCCGAACGGTATCCGCACCGGCCGCGGGACACCGGCCGGCCGCCGACCCCGCTCGACATCTTCGCCAGGATGGCCGACGCCATGGCCGACGGGCTGCTCGACCTCGTACGGCGCTGGCAGCCCGACGTCATTGTCCACGACGCCACCACCTACGCCGCCCCGGCCGTGGGCCGGGCGTGCGGAATCCCTACCGTCCGGCATCTATGGGGCGTCGACTTCACCTACCTGCTGCGTGACTTCGAGACACAGGCGTTCGGACCACTCTGGGAGCGCCTCGGTCTGGGCAAGCCCGTCCTGAGCGGCAGCACGCCCACGCTCGACCCGTGCCCGCCCGCACTGCAGGTACCGGTCGCCTATTCCGCGCACCGCCTGCGCCACCTCCCCTACAACGGGGCCGGGCACCGGCAGCCCCGTCCGCTGCCGCCGCGGCAGCGCCCACGGCTGTGTGTCACCTGGGGCACCACCAGCAGCGCGATCGGCGGTGATCCGGTGCTCACAGAAGTCCTGCGGGGCGCCGCCGACCTGGACATGGACGTACTGTTCGCGACCACAGGCCAGGAGAGCGTGCCCGAGGACCTGCCCCCGAACTGGCACATCGCCGTCATGCAGCCGCTGAACCAGCTGCTGCGAGACTGCGACGCGGTGATCAGCCCCGGCGGCTCCGGCACGGTACTGACCACGGTCGCCGCCGGACTGCCCCAGATGGTGGTACCGCTGCTGCCCGACCAGGAAGCCACCGCCGAACGCCTGGAGTCGACCGGAGCCGGGCTGCGCGTCGCATCACGCGAGGTGAGCCGGGAACGGGTGGCGAAGGCCCTGACCACTCTGCTCGACGACAAGCGTCACACGCGGGCCGCGCGTCGGCTCCGTGGGGAGATGGCCGCACAGCCGTCACCGGTGAGCACCGTCCGTCTCCTGGATCGACTGGCGGGCCGGACACTCGGCGAGAGAGAACCTCAGTGATCGTGTCAAGCGGTCTGCTTCACCGATGGGGCGGACGTGGACAGCACCTTGTCACGCAGCATCGCCCACAGCGCATCGACCCGGCGCCAGGCGGGTGTGAACAGCGGCCGCGTCATCGCGGACCGGGCGGACATGCGGAACGGCCGGCCCGGAGGCCCGCTGGGCTTGGTGCGGTGGCGGTTGCCGGTGCGGCGCCCCGAGCCGCGGGGCACCGGTCCCGGACCGGCGTGGGAGGCCAGGCGGCGGGCGTCGTGGTAGCCGGAGGGCGAACGCACCGTCAGCCACACCCGGGCCTCCCGGTTGCGCCCGACATTCTCGAGGACACACCATGCGCATCCTGCTGACGGCCTGGTCGTGGCCCACCCACTACCACTGGCTGACACCGGTGGCCTGGGCGTGCCGCGCCCAGGGCCACGACGTTCTCGTGGCCGTGCCGCCGGCCGGGGTGAGCGGCGTGATCCGCGCCGGCCTGCCGGCCGTCGCCACGGGGGCCGACTACGACGTTGCGCCGGTGATCGCGAAGTACTACTGGTCATCGCCGATCGCCGAGACCGCCGCACGCGGCGAGCACGTGGACTGGGAGCGCGCGCGGCAGGGCGGCGAACAGCCGCTGTCCGTCTACGCGTTGCTCGCTGACGTCATGCAGGACGCGCTGCTCCGGCTGGTACGTTCCTGGCGGCCGGACCTGATCGTGTACGACGGCGTCCACTACGCCGCGCCCCTCGCGGCAGCCGCGTGCGGCGTCCCGGCGGTACGGCAGATCTGGGGTGTGGACTTCAGCGCCTGCCTCGCCCCGTTCGCCGAGGAGGCCCTCGCCCGCCACCGTGTCCGGCTTGGACTGGACGAGGTCGACGTGCTGGGCAGTGCCACGCTCGACCCCTGCCCGCCGAGCATGCAACTACGCGACTCAGTCCGCCGGCTGCCGGTGTGTCATCCCCCACACAACGGCTCTGCGCGGGTACCCCGCTGGGTGCTCGACCGGCCGCGCCGGCCCCGGGTCTGCGTGACCTGGGGCACGGTCTCGCACCTGTTCAGCGGGCGCATCGTGCCGCTGAGCCGAGTGCTGGACGCCCTGGCCCCGCTCAATGTCGAGGTGGTCGCCGCCGTGTCCGCGCGCGACCGCGCCGAACTCGGGAGCGTGCCGGAAAACGCGCGGATCATCGAGGACCTGCCGCTGCACCTCTTCCTCGACAGCTGTGACCTGGTGGTCTCGCAGGGCGGGGGTGGCGTGACCACGACGGCGATCCACACGGGCGTACCGCAGCTGACCGTGCCGCGCACCAGCGAACAGGTGCTCACCTCCCGGGCCCTGCAGGCAACCGGAGCGGCGGGCATGATCCCGCTTGCGCAGGCCACCCCAGAACGGGTGGCAGAGCACGTCCAGGAACTCGTCGGATCGTCCGCCCACGTGGCCGCGGCCCGCGCGCTGCGTGACGAGATCCGCGCCCAGCCTTCACTGGCCGACGCCGTTCACGAACTGGTCGCGATCGCAACGCCAACCAAGAAAGGGTGACCCCTTGCGCGTGCTGTTCACGGTCTGGAACTGGGTGACGCACTACTACCCGTTGGTGCCGCTCGCGTCGGCGGCGCGTGCGGCGGGCCACGAGGTGGTGGTGGCCACCCAGCCGGGCCTGGTTCCCACCGTGCTGCGCTCCGGCCTGCCCGCCGCGGCCGTCGGCCACGACACCGACACCGCCGCCCTGATGGGCGGTTACGTCGCCAAGGCGAAGCGCCATGGGCGCCCCATGCCGGAGTGGGGGGAGATGCGGCGGTTCGGGGTGCGGAACTGCTGGTTGAACGTGGCGGTGTGCGAGGCGATGGCGCAGGGCTTGTGGGAGTTCGCGTC
>NZ_JBVKBI010000057.1:0-3273 GCF_055639035.1 Streptomyces sp. NPDC107654 | reverse complement strand
CACGATCCACGGACGAGAGTTCCTCTTCCCCACGAACAGAGCAACGAGCATCTGAGCCGACAGTCACACCATCAGCGACTTCTGTTAGGACCTCTTAGGTGTCTCGGCCAGTGGCCGTGTCATGCTGTCGGCCCTGCTCGACACTTGTGTTCACCAGCGCGTTCAGCGCTGCGAGATGCTCTTCAAGCGCCTTCCTGCCGTCGGGTGTCAAAGACAGCCACGTGCGAGGTCGCCTGCCGAGATACCCTTTGCGCACGGCCACATATCCAGCACCCTCCAGCGCTGTGACCAACTTGGACAGCGTGGCGGCCGAAGCGCCGCAGCACTCCTGCACCGCCTTGAATTCGGCCTCTATGCAACCGGACAGGAAGGCGACGATGGCCAGACGCGTGGGGTGATGGATCTGCTCATGCAGCTTTCCTGTCATCGGTTCTCAGGCCTTACGTGCGCCGGCCAGGCGGATCCACGCGGTGGCCCCAAGACCACAGCCCAGCATGATGAGGAACCAGGGGCCATCGACTGCCGTATCGACGAGCAGCGCAACCGCCACGACAAGGAGCGTCGCACCGCTGTTCTTCCAGCGGTCGGTACTCTCCGGCCCTGCGGACCAAGCCTTGACGCCGCTATGGCATGCGGCGACAACAGGAACGGCGACGGCCGCGACGATCAGCAGGAGAGCGACGGCGCGGATTCCCCACTGCCAGCGATGCACCTCGTCGGCTAGGCCGAGCGCGGACAGTCCGACAGCAAAGCTGAGTCCGACGAAAGACGGGTGCCACGCTGCGACAGGACGTGCGCGGGCAGCCGATCGCAAGGTAGCGGCCGTGTCCAGCGCTGCACGAGCGTCGTCATGCGTGCTCATCGCATTCCTCCTCCAGCAGTAGCGATGCGATGCTGCAAGAGTGGCACATAGTTTCCAGGTAGGCAACTAACTGAGCGCTGGCAAGATTTCGCCCATCGGATAACCCTCGAGGTATGCAACTAGAGGTTGTCCGTATGGGGTGTGGGTCATCCGGTGAGGGCCAGGTTGTGGGGCCGAGCGATGCCAGCATGGCCTGGTGCACGCCGCTGCCCTTGAGCCGGCAGTCTCGAAGGATCTTCCGCTCCTTCAGCCGCGACAGGACGTGTTCCACGCGTGCTCGTGCTCGGCGGTGGACGGCGTTCTCCGCTTCCTGTTGCGGTGTGAGATGTGATTGACCTCGTCGTTTGCGGTGAGGGATGAGCAGGCCGGTGCCCTGGTAGCCGCCGTCGGCGATGGTCGGGGTGCCGCGGCAGGCCCGGTCGACGCCGGACTCCGTGAACGCCCGGCAGTCGTTGCGGCTGCCGGGCAACGGCAGGCCGATCGCCACCACCAGGAGACTGTTGGCATCGATGACGACCTGCAGGTTCGTCGAGTACCGATAGTTCTTGCTCGAGGCGGCGATGCCGCGGTCGCGGGTAGGCACGAGGGTGCGTGCCGTCCACGATGTAGACGGTGTCCTTGCGCGGCCGGCGGGCCGGCGAAATGGCCAGTAGAGGTGCCAGGTGATCGAGGATGCGGTCGGCCGCCGACTTCGAGACCCCGAACAACGGCGCCACCTGCCGCAAGGTGAGGTTCGTCCGCCAGTACGTCGCCACCAGCAACACCCGATCCTCCAGCGACAGCCGCCACGGCCTGCCCCTCTGAACATCACCACCGCGACGCCGCACCAACGTCACCAGCCTGGCGAACTGCACCTCGGTCAACCCGGAGAACGGCTCGATCCACTTCGCATCATCTGCTGAGATCACCCCACCCATGCCCAGCCAAGCACCAACCGCCCCAACGGTTACGGGACAACCTCTAGCAAGCGGCTGCCCCGGCCGACTGAGGGGAGTACAACGCGAGCGAAGGGGGCTACAGCCGAGAAGGGTGGTCCCCTTCACTCGCTTCCCTTCTGGGCTGACCTTTCGCGGGACGGCTATTACGCCGTAATGGGCCCGGGCCCGAGGGCCGGTCATTTACGTGTCACTGCACGAGGTGCTGCTGCAGCCACTCGGCGCGTTTGTGTCTTCGAGGGCCCGGTCCCCTTGTGCCCGCGTCACGGGACGACGGGCGAAGTCGCCGGAGCGCCGGTCGGGACGGGGCCGCTCGAGCGCCCCCGCAGGCGACGCAGACAGCGAAGGTGCAGGGGATCGAACCCACCCAAGCACGGAGGCCCCGGTGGTCCCCCCCGTCCTTGCCGCACCACTCGCCGGAACAGCGCGAGCCTCTGGGGCAGCTCGCCGACGCGGCCCGGCTGCGCGCGGCGCTGCATCCGCCACCGAAGCCGCCGCCCGCCGTCCGGCGCCGCTCCCGCTTACGGCAGTACCACGGCGATCGGCCGAACCCGTGGCGCTCCGTGCGGGGCCCCCGCTGCGGATGCGTGCGCACGGTGAACTCCACCGCGCACCCGGGCGCGGATCGGCGGCTGAGTGGGGAGTGGAGTCCACTCGGAGAGTGAAGACCACGGTGGTGCGCTACGGGTGCGGTGGGTGGGGGAATGCAGGACATCCCGACATCCGGTTCGGTGCATCAGGCGCACCGGTTCGCGCGCCGACGATGCCGTGCACCCTCGCCCACCCCACCGGTCGACGACGAGCAGCTGCTACGCAGCAGGGAATTACGGGGATAGTCCGGAGGAGGATACTACCGGGGCCATGCGGCCAGCTTGCGGACCCGGCGGTCGAACCAGTTCAAGCCGCAGGTCGAGTCCGAGGGCCTGGTGACGGGCACCTGACAGACGGATGGACTTCGCTCCGGGCGGCTCCGCATCGGCCGGGAAGCGTTACGGTGCCTGCTCCGGCGCCGCGGCATCACCTTCCAGCGCACCAAGACCTGGAAGTGCCGGGTCTGGACAGGCGAAACTCCGTACGGGCGCCTCTGCTGGCGGATAGCGTTAACACGTGCTCGATGCGGTCGAGCTTGGCGTCGCGCTCGGGGTCGGCCGCTGCCTGAGACTCCGGAGCCGGAGCAGCCGGCGCCAGTGCTCGACCTGATGGCCGCGCTGCAGGAATCGGTGTCGAAGGCGAAGGCCTCTCGGGGCGAGTCCGTCGGCCCGGCCCAGGTGCACGAGCTGCCGCAGCCGAAGAAGGCTGCTGGGAAGAAGCAGCCGGCCAAGGAGACCACAGCGAAGAAGGCGGCCACGAAGAAGGTAGCCGGCCGACGACCCCGCAGCGCCTAGGTGTGCTGTCCCGGGACGTTGGTGACACGCGTGCTGGGTGCTTGAACAGGTGAGGGCCTTCTGGGTTCGGTGTGGATTGCGACATCTGCAC
>NZ_JBVKBI010000056.1:0-3579 GCF_055639035.1 Streptomyces sp. NPDC107654 | reverse complement strand
GGAACGGCGCGACGACATCCACGAAGCCTTCCTCGGCCTCGCGACCTGCCTGATCACCCACCGGCACGTCCAACGCCTTTGTTAGCACCTCTAAGACGTCATCTCATGCGGCTGAGTAGGCTATCGGTCGTGGTATGGATCATTGAGCGGCTGGTGCCGGACGAGCTGTGGGAACTGTTCCAGCGAGTGGTGCCGGAGGCTCCATCACGCCCTCAAGGTGGCGGCCGGCGCCGGCACGGTGACCGTGAGGTAATGGCAGCGATCGTGTTCGTAGCGACGTCGGGCTGCACATGGCAGCAGTTGCCCACGGCATCGTTCGGACCCTCCGGGGCGACGGCTCACCGCCGGTTCACCGAGTGGACGAAGGCTCGCGTGTGGGCCAAGCTGTACCGCCTGGTCCTCGACGAACTCGGCTCCCGCGGCGACCTGGACTGGTCTCGCTGCGCGATCGACTCGGTGAACGTGCGGGCCCTGAAAAGGGGGAGTTAACGGGTCCGAATCCTGTTGACCGGGGTAAGTACGGCTCGAAGATCCACCTAATCACCGAGCGGACCGGCCTGCCCCTGTCTGTCGGCATCTCTGGTGCCAACGTTCATGACAGTCAGGCCCTGATCCCGCTCGTGAAGGGCATACCCCCGATCCGATCCCGACGCGGCCCTCGCCGACGCAAGCCCGGCAAACTGCACGCCGACAAGGGATACGACTACTGTCACCTGCGGCGATGGCTATCCCGGCGGGGCGTCCGACACCGCATAGCCCGCAAGGGAGTCGAGACCTCGCAACGGCTCGGCCGGCACCGCTGGACCATCGAACGCACGATGGCCTGGCTCGCTGGATGCCGTCGTCTCCATCGTCGCTACGAGCGCAAAGCCGAGCACTTCCTCGCCTTCACGAGCCTCGCCTGCACCCTCATCTGCTACCGCAGGCTCGCCAAATGAGATGACCTCTAATACTGCAACGGTGTTTGCCGTGACTGATGGCTAGGTCGGTCGTTGGTGTGGTTATGGGTGGGGACCTTGCTGATGTCAGGTTGTGGGCGGGTGAACTAGAAGCCGTGCATGAGCGGTTCGTGCACCGTTTCAGCAGGTCGGAGCCGCGGGAGTCGGCGCTGGCTTATATGCGGGGTCTGATCGCTCCGTTGCAGCGGAAGAACGGCTGGACGCTGGCTGAGGAAGCCGGTCACGCGGGTCCGGACCGCATTCACCGGATGCTGAACCGGATCGAGTGGGACGCCGATGAGGTGCTCGACGACGTGCGTCAGGCTACGGTCATCATCTCACGCCGGCCATAGCGTCAGCGATGGCTGTGCCGGTAGGGCCGAACTCATGGATGTCGACGCTGAAAAGTTTTGTTACCTCGTCAAGCGAGGTGCTGCAACTTGCGGAATTGGACCCCAGCACGACCCAATACGCTAACCTGTCGTCCGCTCTTGCCTCACGTAGTGATCCGACGCGGTTACCCTCCTCTTTGAGAAGGTTCAACCGTTCGAGGAGCGGGTGGCGGCGAGCCTTGGCGGATACGGCGAGGTGCTCTATACGTCCAGCCACCGGTGCGTAAGCGAAGTGGATTGCCGCCGCGCGCTGCCGGGTGGGGGCTAGGTCAGGAGTCTTCCCGACTGCCAGTTGTGCTGCAATCCGTGGAAGGTCGATCCCACTGGCCCGTTTGACTAACAAGGGAATAAAGTCGTTAGCCAAAGAGGCTTGAACGTACGTGATTCGCGGGCCCCTTGTTGTCAACTTCATGCCAATGTGCAGCACGCCTGGCACCACACCAACGGCTTCCACCGCGCGCGTGACGACCCGGCGGAGGATGGGGTTGTGCAGCAATGCATCGTGAGCGTAGACGCAGTGCCGCATTGCCTTCTGGCTGGGTATCGGGTAATAAGCAGTCCGGGCAATGGCAACTATCCTGATCTCGCCGTCACCGTAGACAACCGTCTCGGCAGAGAAAGCAGGACCGTCGAGTTGCTCTTCGACTACGACACCCCTGAGATTCGATGTACTGCGGGACGACTGTTGAAGTAGCCGCATGCTCGCGTTCAGCAACTCCTTACGATTGGAGGCCAGAACAGCCTCGTCAGGCCTGCCGTGCCGGGGTCTGAGGAGGACAGGGTATCCAATCTCGTGCGCACGCGTGGCGGCCGATTTAGCGTCGAGTGCAAGCGCCCAGCGAGGCTGCGCCAGGTTGTGCTGTGCCAAGAGCGCGCGAAGCTCGGTTAGATCGTCCAGCGTTCTCAACGATGCGGAACAGGCTGTCGGAAGTTCCAATTGGTCGGCGATGGATGAGGCCGTGACTGAATGCTCCGGCATGAAGGTGAGAACGCCGCCAACTTCGTGACTCGAGGCATAGCTCCTGACGGCATGCAGCGTGTCCACTGATTGGGATATGTCTGCTGCAATGTGGTTCACAAGGTAGGGCCTGGCCCAGGCCGGCGCTGTGGAATCGACAAGCACCACTGGTTGTGCGGCGGCAACACTCGCGAGGGCAAACTCCCCTCCAGTCGCCAGCGACCCAGCTCCAAGGAGTATGAGGGGATCGGACATTGCTTCACCTCCGGGCGGGAACCGGTAATGAACGCTTTTCATTTGACCGTGAATCGAAGGGCAGCGGTGCCGTCAGGTAAGTATCCAGGTCCTTGTCATATGCTCCAAAGGGACGGGATCTCGTAGGTCAGTGCAGGTATGTACAGTGGTGGTCAGGCAGGCGTCCCGGGGCCCACCACCAAGTCACACCGTCTGTGACGAGTTAGCCGAAACCAGTGATCAAGCACGAAAACAACTCACGCTCAATCTCTTCATCGACACAGAGCAGAACTATTGGGCCGAATCAGTTCGGAAGGCACAGTCGGTCTCCCACGATGCGTTGTGATGTTGCTACTCCGGGAGCAGCCATGTCAACAATAGTGGGGATCCAGCTCGGCCGGACCGACCAGTACCGGCCATGATCGTGAAGTTGAGCAGGCGACGAGGTCGCTTTTGTGCCCACCATGCCCGTAGCCCGGGGCCCTGGGCGCACGGCAATCTCCTACCGTATCGCCCATTGAGCCTAGAGCCGGCGTTAAATTGGCTACGGGTCAGCCACGCTGTTCGACTGACCGTACGTCCAGACCTCCTTCAACAATCGTTGAAACAGCGCCCCTCGTCCAGGTCCAACAGGCCGGCGCGGCGCGCCCGCTCAGCAGAGTGGCGTGTAGCCGGGCCAGACGCCGGTCTCGGTCCAATCCCGCAGTCGGCGCCAGGCCGTGACTCCCGAGCAGCCCACCCACGCGGGTACGTCCCGCAAGGCCACACCGGTCCGCAGTACCTACATCACACCCGCGAGCGCCGCCCGGTCCGGAACACGCAACCGCCCCGGACGGCGGCACCGCTCGGGCGCAGGGGGCAGCAGCGGGGCGACTCGCTCCCCCAAGCCGTCAGGAACAAGATCAGCACCCACTCCCGAGACCGTGCCCACCAAGGTCGTTGAGTACAAGGGCCACAGCTTAAGAAGCCATCTCATTTGGCTGAGTAGGCTGCCGGTCGTGGCGGAGATCGTTACGCGTTTGGTGCCGGACGAGTTGTGGGAGCTGTTCCAACGGGT
>NZ_JBVKBI010000055.1:0-4102 GCF_055639035.1 Streptomyces sp. NPDC107654 | reverse complement strand
CTGGGAACGGCGCGACGACATCCACGAAGCCTTCCTCGGCCTCGCGACCTGCCTGATCACCCACCGGCACGTCCAACGCCTTTGTTAGCACCTCTAAGCGGCTCCGTGTCTGCGGCAACTGCTACAACCGCTCCCTGGCCGAGCCTTGCAAGTGGTGCGGTCGCTCCCGCACCCCTGCCGGCCGAGACGTCAGCGGGGCCCCGTTCTGCAACAGCTGCCGCGACAAGGAGGCGACCTGCCAGGAGACGTGCCTCGGTTGCGGCAAAAGCCGGGCTGTCTCCGCCCGCACAGCTCAGGGGCCCATCTGCTCGGCCTGCCGCAAGCCGCCCACGATGACGTGCACCTCCTGCGGCAAGCTGCGTCCCTGCTTCCACAGCACCACCGACTCCCCCCGCTGTCGGGCCTGCTTGTCCACGCCGGAACCCTGCACGGACTGCGGCCGCATCAGCCGGGTGGTCGCCAGGGTGGCCCGCGGCCCGTTCTGCGAGAACTGCTGGGAGGTAGCTCCGGAGGCACGAAAGCCCTGCGAAGACTGCGGCCGCGTCGAGAGGCTGTTCCACTTCGGCCGGTGCCGTCGTTGCGCCGGTGAGCGGCATCTGCGGACGCTGCTGACGCCGCCGGACGGCAAGCCGCGTCCCGAGCTCGACCAGATCGCAACCGCTCTGCTCGACCACAATCCGCGCAGGGCACTGCTCTATACGCGCGAGTCGAAGGCGGCCGCACAGCTCCTGAACGACCTGGCCTCCGGGGCCTGCGACCTCAGCCATGAGGCTCTCGACGCCCGCACAGCAGACCACCGCCGCGACCTGGCCATCGACTGGTTCCGCTCCGTCCTGGTCGCCGCCGGCATTCTGCCCGTCCGCGACGAGTACCTCGCCCGCCTGGAACGGTGGATCGAGTTCAAGACCGCGGCCCTGAACGATCCCGACCACCGACAGTTGATCACCGCCTACGCTCGCTGGGACCGGGTCGCTCGGATTCGGCGCCGTGCCCGCGGAAAGCCGATCGCCGCCTCGGCAGCGGACGTCACGCAGACGCAGATCTCCAAGGCCGTGCTGTTCCTGTCCTGGCTCAAAGACCAGGGCGAAACGCTGACGACCTGCCGGCAGACGCACATCGATCTCTGGCTCACCTCCGAGCCTCACCAGGGCCCCTACGCCGCCGGCCCGTTCGTGGCCTGGGCCGTCCGCAGTAAGTTCGCCTCCCAGATCAGCATCCCCACCCGGGCCCGACGGATCTGCTACCGCCCGCTCGACGCGGACGAACGATGGAAGATCGCCCGTCGGCTCCTCAACGACGACTCCTTCGAGACCAAGGACCGCGTCGCCGGTCTGATGGTCCTGCTCTACGGCCAGACCCCCGCCAGGACCTGCCGCCTGACCACCGCCCACGTCCTGCACGACGAGGATGGCGTCGCCCTCCGCATCAACAAAACGCCGCTCAGGCTGCCACCACCCCTGGACGCTCTCGTTCTGCAACTCGTCGACATCGCACACAGCCACGAGCACGCGGTGAACAGCAACGAGCTGAACGCACCCTGGCTCTTCCCGACTCAGCGTCCGGGGCGGGCACTGACCAGCAGTCGCCTCGCCACCCGCCTGCGGAACATCGGCCTTCCGCCGGAGGCTGGACGATGCGCCGCCCTGCTCGACCTCTGCACACAGATGCCGCCAGCCGTGCTGCAACGGCTGCTCGGCATCAGCCCTATGGCGGCAGAGCGGTGGTCTGCCGGGGCAGTGAGGATGGCCTACGCAGCTGAGGTGGCCCGGCGGCCAGGACCCTGACGCTGGGTTTCAGAGTGGCTTCATCCACGAGAACGGACAGCGCTTCGACAGTGCTTCGAAGGCGTTCGGCCCTCTCCGCCTGGTGAGATGTTCGCGAGCCTCAACAGCGCTGGGCTTCGTCCTGGCAGTGCTGTCGAGTCGCGGGTCCACTCTGTCGAGCGCGAGCTCAATCGGAGGGCGTGACTGGGGACCGCATGCCGAGCCACTGCTCGGCGTCCCAGGCATGGAACCGCTCGACTTCTGTGAACCCGAGCTTTGCCGCGAGGCGCATCGAGCCGACGTTGGCGGTCTGGGTGGCGAGCACCACCGGCTCGCCGGGGAGGACGCTGTCGAACCAGTCGAGTGCCGCCGCGCACGCCTCGGCGGCGTATCCGAATCCCCATGCCCGCGGCAGGAACAGGTAGCCGAGGTCGGCCTTCCCCGCGGCCGCCGGGCGATGGCGCTCCGATGCTCTCCTGAGCAGGATCTGGCCGATCATCACCCCGTCGAGTTCTACGACGAAACTCCCCGGCCACTGCTCGGGTACCTCGGGTATCTCGCGCTCAAGCTCGTCACGTGGCCGGGGGCCACCGAGGTAGGTGTGCACCTCTGGCGACGCCAGCAGCTCGATGAACGCCGCACGGTCCCGGGCCTCGGGCTCACGGAGCACGAGCCTTTCGGTCTTGATCGGGACAGGTGGCCAGGCGACGGGTCCGAGCTCAGTCATGCCAGCCACCCAAGCAGCAGGCTCGGCAGCGATCAAGACTCGCAGACCGATCAAGCCACCAGCCCGAGCCTCACTCTCATCAACGGGCTGGGCCCCACAGCCGCACCGACCAGGGACGGGATGCCTCCCGTTCTCGTGACCATCGACTTCGGCGGTGGCGGGCTGCCTCCCCACGTCAGACAACGCTCACCATTGAGAGGGCAAAGCGATGGCTCTATTCCGCACACCGAGATATCCGACCTTGCCGATAGTTCTGGAGAAGCTCGCCGACAAGACCGGCAAGACCAACTTCTACAAGCTGGCCTCGCACAGAATGAACGGCGTCTTCCACCTCGACAACTCCTGGCACCACGGCTGGGAGACCGTCGCCGCGCTCATCGCCACGACCAAGGCCACCACCCGGTGACCGGCGAGCCCCGGACCCGACTGGAACGCGTACGCGCCTCGGCCGGGATCGCCTCGCTGGCCCTCCAGCAGATCGAGGACGACCTTCGCGCCGACGACGTCGACCAGGAGGGGCTCGCCGCGATCCTGCGCGAGCTCATCGAGGACACCGACCCGCCCGGCGGGTTCATGGCGGCCGTCGCGCAGCTGCTCACCGCCGCCGCGCGTCGTGCCGAGCAGGTCGAGCCGGACCGCGACGGCGACGCCTCGTGCCCCCTGCACGAGGCCGCCGCCCTGATCACCGACAACGCCGGGCAGCGCCTCATCTGGGCTGCCCGCGCCCTTCACCCGCAGCAGGGAGGCATCTGATGCCGAGCGCGAAGGCGACGAACCCGCCCCGGGGGCAGTGCACGCAGTGCTGGTTTCACGCGTACGCCAGCCGCGAGGCCCACGCCGGGCTCGGTCCGCGTGAGGACTGCCCGCAGTGCGTGGACCACATGAAGAACGGCCACCCCGACCACATGATCGTCCGCTGACGCCGCTACACGAAGCCCCGCCCCTGCTCACCGCCCACGCCGGGCAGCGCCTCATCCGGGCTGCCCGGCGCCCTCACCCGCAAGGAGATCTCGCATGACCGAGCTGATCTACCCGCAGATGCCCGAGCACAGCCTGGTAGTCCTGATCGGCCCGTCCGGCGCCGGGAAGTCCACGATCGCGCGCACCTGGCCCGCTTCCCAGGTCCTGTCCCTGGACGCGCTGCGCGAGGTCGTCAGCGACGATGCGGGTGACCAGACGGCGACCGGCGACGCGGTCGCCGCCCTGCACCTGCTCCTGGAGGCGAGGATGCGCCGCCGGCTGTTCACCGTCGTCGACGCGACCAACATCACCAGGTCCGCCAGGGAGCCGCTGATCGCCGCAGCCAAACGGCACGACATGCTGCCCATCGCGGTCATGGTCGCCACCCCCGGCAGCGTCTGCATCGAGCGGCAAGGCCCGCGGCCGGCCAACCGCACGCTTCCCGAGGACGTGGTCATCAAGCAGCACAAGGACATGGTCGACTCGCACCGGACCCTCAAGGCCGAGGGGTTCTCCGAGATCGTCTTCTCCGACAGCCTCTATCGGCTGCTGCCGTTCCTAGATGTGCTGTCCCGGGACGTTGGTGACACGCGTGCTGGGTGCTTGAACAGGTGAGGGCCTTCTGGGTTCGGTGTGGATTGCGACATCTGCA
>NZ_JBVKBI010000054.1:0-4607 GCF_055639035.1 Streptomyces sp. NPDC107654 | reverse complement strand
CGGGCCGCCGGGCTTCCGGGTGTGTCGTTGGCGTGGGGTCTGTGGGAGCAGGCCACCGGCATGACCGCCCACCTCGACACCGCCGACCAGGCCCGCCTGAACCGCGGCGGATTCCAGGCGATCGCCCCCGGTGAGGGACTGGACCTCTTCGACGCGGCCCTGCGCACCGGTGACAGCCTCCTCGTCCCGATCAAGCTGGACCTGAGGGCGATACGCGCCGAGGCCGCGGCCGGCGGCGGGATACCGTCCCTGCTGCGCACACTGATCCCGCACAGTCGGCGCGCCGCCGCCCGTATCGCCGCCGGACGCGGCAGCGGCCTGGCCGGCCGGCTCGCGGGCCTGACCCCGGCCGAGCAGGAGACCCTGCTCCTGGACCTGGTCCGCACCCACGTCGCGACCGTGCTCGGTCACAGCGGCCCCGACAAGGTCAAGGCCGACAAGGCGTTCAAGGACGCCGGCTTCGACTCCCTCACCGCCGTCCAACTGCGCAACCGGCTCCGCGAGACCACCCGGCTCAGCCTCCCCGCCACCCTCGTCTACGACTACCCGACCCCGCTGGCGCTCGCCCGCTTCCTCCGCGACGAGCTGGACGGGCTGAACGGACTGAACGGCAACGCCACCGGCGCGGCGGCCCCCACGGTCGTCTTGGCCGACCCGGACGAGCCGATCGCCGTCGTGGGCATGGCCTGCCGCCTGCCCGGCGGAGTCAACAGTCCCGAGGAACTGTGGCGGTTGGTGGCCGAGGGCCGCGACGCCATCTCCGGATTCCCCGCCGACCGCGGCTGGGACGTGGACGACATCTTCGACACCGACCCCGACAAGGCCGGCACCTCGTACGTCGACCAGGGCGGCTTCCTGCACGAGGCGGGCTCGTTCGACGCAGGGTTCTTCGGGATCTCCCCGCGTGAGGCGCTGGCGATGGACCCGCAGCAGCGGCTCCTCCTCGAAACGTCCTGGGAGGCCCTGGAACGGGCCGGCGTCGACCCGTCCGCGCTGAAGGGCACCGACGTCGGCGTGTTCTCCGGTGTGATGACCCAGGGTTACGGCATCGGCGGAGACATCCCGCCCGAGCTGGGCGGCTTCACGGCCACCGGCTCCGCGGTGAGCGTGGCCTCGGGACGGGTCTCGTACGCCTTGGGCTTCGAGGGTCCCGCCGTCACCGTGGACACCGCCTGCTCCTCCTCCCTGGTCGCCATGCACCTGGCCGCCCAGGCCCTGCGGGGCGGCGAGTGCTCCCTCGCACTCGCCGGCGGCGCGACCATCATGGCGACCCCGGGCACCTTCGTGGAGTTCTCCCGGCAACGGGCCCTCGCCCCCGACGGCCGCTGCAAGGCCTTCTCCTCGACCGCGGACGGCACCGGCTGGGCCGAGGGCGTCGGCGTGATCGTCCTGGAACGCCTCTCGGAGGCGCGCCGCAAGGGTCACCGGGTCCTCGCCGTGCTGCGCGGCAGCGCGATCAACCAGGACGGCGCCTCCAACGGCCTGACCGCCCCCAACGGCCCCTCGCAGCAGCGGGTCATCCGCCGGGCGCTGTCGGCGGCCGGGCTCACCGCGCCCGAGGTCGACGCGGTGGAGGCCCACGGCACGGGTACCGCTCTCGGCGACCCGATCGAGGCCCAGGCCCTGCTGGCGACCTACGGCCGAGACCGCGAAGAGCCCCTGTGGCTGGGCTCGGTGAAGTCCAACATCGGCCACACGCAGGCCGCCGCCGGTGTCGCCGGCGTCATCAAGATGGTGGAGGCACTACGGCACGGCGTCCTCCCCCCGACCCTGCACGTGGCCGAACCCACCCCGCAGGTCGACTGGTCGGCCGGCGCCGTCGAACTGCTCACCGAGGCCCGACAGTGGCCGGAGACCGGCCGTCCGCGCCGCGTCGGCGTCTCCTCCTTCGGCCTCAGCGGCACCAACGCCCACCTCATCTTCGAGCAGGCCCCGGAAGAGCCCGCCGCTCCCCGCGAGCCGCATGACGGAGTGGTTCCGCTGGTGGTCTCGGCGGCGTCGGAGGGTTCGCTGTCCGGTCAGGCGGAGCGACTGGCCGCGTTCGTCGGTGACACGGACGCCTCGCCGACGGAGGTCGCGGGTGCTCTGGTGCGGCGGCGGGCGGTGCTGTCGGAGCGGGCCGTGGTGGTCGCCGGGTCGCGGGAGGAGGCGGTGGCCGGGCTTGCCGCGTTGGCGGGCGGCGAGGGCAGTCCCGTCGTGGTGCGCGGTGGTGCGGGGACGCCTGGCCGTACGGTTCTGGTGTTCCCGGGTCAGGGGTCGCAGTGGCTGGGGATGGGCCGGGAACTGCTGCAGTCCTCGCCGGTGTTCGCGGAGCGGGTCGGGGAGTGCGCCCGGGCCTTGGAGCCGTGGGTGGACTGGGACCTGACGGCCGTCCTGCGCGGTGATGTCGATCTGCTGGACCGGGTGGACGTCGTGCAGCCGGCGAGTTTCGCGGTGATGGTCGCTCTGGCGGCGGTGTGGGTGTCGGTGGGTGTCGTGCCGGACGCGGTGGTCGGTCACTCCCAGGGCGAGATCGCCGCCGCTTGCGTGGCCGGGGCGTTGTCGCTGGAGGATGCGGCGCGGATCGTGGCCGTACGCAGTCAGGTGATCGCGGGGGAGTTGGCGGGGCGGGGCGGTATGGCGTCGGTGGCGCTGTCCAAGGACGAGACAGCCGCGCGGATTGCCGCCTGGGGCAGGCGGGTTGAGGTTGCGGCGGTCAACAGCCCGACATCTGTGGTGATCGCCGGTGACGCCGAGGCGTTGGACGAGGCGCTGGCCGCGTTGGAGGCCGACGGTGTCCGGGTCCGGCGGGTCGCGGTGGACTACGCCTCGCACACCCGTCATGTCGAGGCGATCGAAAGGTCGTTGGCGGAGGCGTTCGCCGACATCCACGGCCAGGCGCCGCTGGTGCCGTTCTTCTCCACGGTCACCGGTGAGTGGGTACGCGAGGCGGGCGTGCTCGACGGCGGTTACTGGTACCGCAACCTGCGCAACCAGGTCCGTTTCGGCCCGGCTGTCGAGGCGCTCCTCGCCGAGGGTCACACGGTGTTCGTCGAGTCCAGCGCCCACCCGGTCCTCGTCCAGCCGGTCAACGAGATCGTGGACGAGGCGGCGGGGGAGTCCGACACGGTTGTCACCGGCTCGCTGCGGCGCGAAGAAGGCGGGCTTCGGCGGCTGTTGATGTCGATGGCCGCGGTGTTCGTCAAGGGCGTGGCGGTCGACTGGACGGCCGTGCTGCCCGAAGGCAGCGGCGGCGCGCAGGTGGACCTGCCGACGTACGCGTTCGACCACCGGCATTACTGGCTGAAGCCCAGCCCCGCGGCGGACGCCGCCTCGCTCGGGCAGACCGGTACCGATCATCCTCTGCTCGGCGCGGTGGTCCAAGTGCCGGAGACGGGAGGCGTGCTGTGCACGTCCCGGTTGTCTCTGCGCACGCACCCGTGGCTGGCGGACCACGCGGTGGGCGGCGCGGTGCTCGTGCCCGGTACCGGGCTGGTGGAGCTGGCCGTGCGGGCCGGTGACGAGGTCGGGTGCGGGATCCTGGAGGAACTGGTCATCGAGGCCCCGCTGGTGCTGCCGGAGCAGGGCGGGGTACGCGTCCAGGTCGCCGTCGGCGGCCCGGAGGAGACGGGGACCCGCACGGTCGCCGTGTACTCGGCACCGGAGGACCCCACCGGGGACATCGGCGTCGACGCCTGGACCCGGCACGCCGCCGGCACCCTGACCGCGTCGGCGGCGGCCGACCCCGCCGAGCCGGTCGCCGACCTCGCCGTGTGGCCGCCGACCGGCGCACGGCAGGTGGACGTCTCCGGCGGCTACGAGCTGCTGGCCGAGGCAGGCTACGGCTACGGGCCGGTCTTCCAGGGCGTACGAGCCCTGTGGCGGCGTGGTGACGACCTCTTCGCCGAGGTCGCCGTGCCCGAGGACCAGCGGGCCGGCGCCGCCCGGTTCGGCATCCACCCGGCGCTGCTCGACGCCGCGCTGCACCCCGCGATGCTTGATGTGGCGCTCGCCGACCCCGAGGGCGAGAACCGCACCGACGACGGGAACGGTGTCCACCTCCCGTTCGGCTGGAACGGGCTGCGCCTGCACGCGGCCGGCGCCTCGGCGCTGCGCGTACGCCTCACCCGGTCCGCGCCCGACTCCCTGTCCCTCGACGCGGCGGACGAGACCGGCGCGCCGGTGCTCACACTGCGCTCGCTGGTCTCCCGGGCCGTCTCCGCCGACCAGCTCGGCGCGGCGGCCGACGACAGCCGGCAGTCCCTGTACCGCGTCGACTGGACGGAGCTGCCCGGGACCACGGAACCGGGCACCGACCTGCCGCCCGCCTGGGTCCCGATCACCGAGCCCGCGCATGTGGCCGCGCTGACCGACGGCTCGGGCGTGCCCCCGGTGGTGGTGCTGGAAGCCGGCCGTACCGAGACCGCGGACGACGCGGCGGCACTGGCCCTGACCGGCCGGGTGCTGGAGATCGTCCAGGCCTGGCTGGCCGGAGGACCCGGTCTGGACGCGGCCCGGCTGGTCGTCGTCACCCGGGGCGCGGTGCCCGCGGGTGGTGTGCGGTCGGTGACGGATCCGGCTGCTGCGGCGGTGTGGGGTCTGGTCCGGGTGGCGCAGGCGGAGAATCC
>NZ_JBVKBI010000053.1:0-6649 GCF_055639035.1 Streptomyces sp. NPDC107654 | reverse complement strand
AGATACGACAAGCGCGGTTACGTCTTCCTCGGGACCGCGACCGCCGCAACCCTCGTCATCTGGCTCCGGGCATGATCGGCCGGACAAGTCCTAGTCGGGTGTCCGGGGCCTCCGTTCATCTGTCGCCGTCGCCCCGCGTTCGGTGCGTGCCGCCCGTGGTCAGGCGGGGATGTGAAGTGAGCCGCCCGCAGGAGTCTGGTCAGGACACCGAGGCCCTGGAGTCCATGTCGGCTCTCAGCTGATGCGCGTTCCCGTGCCGCTGACTCGGACGCGCGGGTCGTTCCTACCGAGGGTGACTGTGAGTTCACCAGGGCGGCCCAGGTCCTCGCCCTGGTGCAGGGTGAGGACGGCATCCCCGGGGACCAGGCCGAGTTCGCGGGCGTACGCCCCGAACGCGGCGGCCGCGGCGCCTGTCGCCGGGTCCTCGACGACGCCGCCGACGGGGAACGGGTCCCGGACGTGGAAGACGGTGGCCGACTCCCGCCACACCAACTGGAGCGTGGTCAGGTCCAGGCGGTGCATCAATGCTTCGAGGCGCGCGAAGTCGTACGCGAGATCGGCGAGGCGCTCACGCGTAGCAGCCGCGAGGACGAGATGGCGGGCGCCGGCGAACGCCACCCGGGGCGGGAAAGCCGGGTCGAGATCGGCGGCCGGCCAGCCGAGCGCGGCGAGCGCCTCCGCGAGGTCGGCGTCGGCGATCTCCTCGATGTGCGGCTCGACACTGGTGAGCGTGGCCCTGACCGTCCCGTCCTCCTCGGCCACCTCCACCGGCACCGTGCCGGCCCGTGTGGCGAAAACCAGCTTCCCTGGGCCATTCCTCTCTGCGAGCGCGACGGCGGTCGCGATGGTGGCGTGCCCGCAGAAGGGCACCTCCGCCTTGGGGCTGAAGTAGCGGATGCTGTACGCCCGCCCCTCCTGGCCGCCGAACCCCTCCGGAGGCGCGGTCAGGAACGCGGACTCCGAGTATCCGAGGTCGGCGGCGATGGCCAGCATTTCGCTGTCGTCCAAGTGTGTGGCGTCCAGAACCACGCCGGCGGGGTTTCCGCCGCCGGGGACGCTGGAGAAGGCGGTGTATCGCAACACCTCGGGCCGGCGCTCATTCGTCGTCATGCTGGCGGCAACCACGACCGGCCCGCAGCTATTTCCGTGGGGAGTCGAACCGCAGAGCCGTCAGGAGTCGTCAGGAGCCACCGCGGCTTGTCGGACACGGTCCGGTCGCTCATCCGGAGCAGTGTCACGCCGCCTGGTGGAGAGCCGAGCGTCGCGTGCGGCGGACCACGGCGCCGGGCGGATCCCCGTCCCCCTCGCTCGTCATGCTCGTCCGGCAGAGAGCGGGGTCCCCCCTCACTGTCCCGCCCACGACAGCCCGTCCTCCGCGACGGCCGGTCCGCCGGGGCCCGCCGGGTCCGGGCCGCCGAGTGGGCCGCCGAACAGGCTCTGTTGCTGAGGTCGTCGCTGGTCACTTCGTCCGACTCGGCGACGACGTCGTCCGGCACCGAGGTGCCGGCGGCCATCAGAGCCAGCCCCCGCGGATCGTCCCGGCGCAGGGCTTCGGAATGGGTGTCGATGAGGATCACACCGGCCGGTGGGCACCCGCTTTCCGCGAGGTACCGGGCCGCCGCGTGTGCGATCAGGCCTCCGGCGCAGAAGCCGACGAGGACGGGCGGCGCGGCGAGGGGCAGGAAACGGACGGTGTCGGCGTGTGCCCGGACCCCCTGGGGCTTCTTCTCCCGATCTACCGCGCGTGACCTGGCACCAAGGCCGGCAGTGGCGGCGCGGCGTGGCCCGCGTCTGCGACGACCTGCCGGACGACCTCACCCGCGGCACGTGGCCTCAGCCCACCTGCGCGACCGAGGGGATGGTGCTGCACCTGGCTCTCGACGACGCGCCTGAGGGCGCGGAGCTCGGGGAGGGCTCCCCGTCCCACACCAAGCTGCCCACACACCGCGGTGCAAGGGCCAGTGCGAGCACTCGACCTTGCACCGCGCCGCGAAGGATCACGTCGCATCCCCGTCGCGCAGAGTGTCACGCCCAACGGCTCGCCGATACCCACCGAGGGCACGGCTTCCGCCGTCCCACCGGTTCCGCTCTGCGATCACGGCCCTTCGGAGCCCGCCGACCAGGTCGGCCGGAACTGGAGGATCTCGGCGGTCGCCACACCACTCGTCACGAACGGATCGGTGGCGACGGCGGCCTCGATCGCCGAGCGTTCACCCTCCGCCACCACCAACCCGCCGGTACGCGGTTTCAGCGGGCCCGCGAGGCGTGCCATCCCGGTGGCGAACACTCCCTGCGGGTTGGAGTAGTGGGCTTCCTTGAGCGCGTCGATGGTCTCCAACGGCGCGCGGTACCTGAACACGATGACGAACATGCCCCTAGTCAAGAGCGGGCGGGGCCGAGAGCGCCAAGACCGGTTTCCGCCCATCGCTATAGGCTGGCGCCTATAGCAGCAGACGGGAGAGGTGAACGGGGCGTGCAGGACATCCCGGGCGTGGAGCTGCGTCACCTTCGGTACTTCGTCGCCGTCGCCGAGGCCGGCACCGTCACCGAGGCGGCCAGGCGTCTGCGGATCGCCCAGCCCAGTCTGAGCCAGCAGATCCGGCTGCTGGAACGGCGCATCGGCACACCGCTGTTCCGGCGCCTGCCGCAGGGCATGGAGCTGACCGAAGCAGGACGGCTGCTGCTGGGCGGCGTCAACCGCGCGCTGGGTGAACTGAGTTCTTCCGTCGCCGCGGCTCGCGCCGCGGTTCCGGTGGCGACGGTGGGCGTGTGCCGGGGGGTGGCGCAGTCCGTCCTGGCCCGTGCGGAACGGATCCTCGCGGAGGGTGGCCGGCTCAGGCTCTCCTACCGGCAGGTCGACTCCGACCGCCAGGGCGATCTGCTCCGGGCCGGCAGGCTGGCCTTCGGCATTCTGCGTGCCCCGGTGGACACGACGGGCCTGGAGCTGCGCACGATCAACGACGAACCCCTGGGCCTGGTACTGCACGACCGTCACCCGCTCGCCCGACAGCCACGGCTGACCTGGTCCGACCTGACCGGACAGCGGTTGCTGTGGTTTCCGTCGGAACGGGCGCCCGGCTACGCGGTCACCGTCCTCGCACACCTGCGTGAGCGAGGCTGGGTTCCGGTGACGGTCCCGGACGACAACAGCAGTCACACACTGTTCCGCCACCGGCTCATCGACCAGGACGATCTGGTCGCGCTGCGGACCCTGAGCAGCTCGCAAGGTGATGCCGGCCTCGTCTGGCGTCCGGTCGGACCGGAACCGCCGCACGAACGTCTGCTCCTGGTCGCGTCCGCCCGTGCATCGTGGAGCCCGTACCTGAAGGACGGCGACCAGTGATCTGGCGTCCGATCAAGGTTCCCGCCCAGCGGAATCGAACCCCGGTCGCCGACGACGGAGAGGCTGACCCAATCCGGTCGCCCGACGGACGAGCCCAGCGGGGCGGGACCCGGTCAGCCTTGCGTGCGAACAGCCGGACCCCGTAGCCGCCGACAGTGATCGGTCGAGCCGAAGGGGACTCGACCGCCGACGAGCGCGACGAGCCCGACGAAGACGAGGTCGGGATCCGCGGTGAGGTCGACGACCTCGTCGAGTTCCATGATTTTCCGCAGGCGCAGACGCGGAGGCCGTCAGGAAGCGTCCGCACCGTGATCGACGGAGGATACGGCGGATGCCAGGGCGCGGGCGGAGTCGGCGAAGTACTGCTCGTCGGCCCCCTCGGCGAGGCCGAGGATGACGCCCTGGCTGAGGCCGACGAACAGGGCCCGCAACGCAGTGACCAGGCGTTGGGCCTGGTGCGCCGTCACGACGCTTCCCCTGTGCCGCCTTCCGGTGAACAGCGCGATCAGGTGCTCTTCCTGCGCCCGGACGGACGCGGCGAGCTGGGATCCCAGGTCGGGGTCGTGGAGCGCCATGTCCAGCAAGGTGATCTGGAGCGCCAGACCTGACCGTGCCTCGGGCGCGTCACAGGTGCGCCGGTAGTACCGGGCGAAGGCGTCAGCCGCTTCCAGCAGTTCCAGCCCGGCGGGGACGGCCTGCTCGAACTCTTCGTAGTGAGGCCGCAGATAGTCGGCGACCAGGGCGACCACCAGGCCGTTCTTGCTCCCGAACAGTGAGTAGATGGCTCCGGTGGTCAGGTCGGCACGCTCGGCGATCTCCTCGAGCCTGGCTCGGTACCCGTCCCGGGAGACGACCTGAAAGGCAGCGTCCAGCAAGGCGCGGCGGTTGCGTTCCCTGGTCTCCGCTCTCGTCATTCTCATAATGCGATTATTACCGTAATCTCGTTATGAGACCAGTCGGAACGAGCGTCAGGGAGACCCACTTGTGGCCCAGACCATGGAAACGCCAGTGACACGCCGGACGGCCGGGATAGTCGCCGATGGCGCCTTCAAGGTGGTGCTCGCCGGTGTCTACACCGCCGGCGCCGTCCCAGTCGGTCGCCTGCTGGGCGTGCCCGCCTGGCTGATGGCGGTCTCTGGCGTGGCGCTGCTGATCGGTGGCGGGATCGAGATTCGCTACGTGCGGAGGCGATCGATGCGCACGTACACGCGACTCATGGTTGCTTACGACAGCGGCTGGATGTTGACGGCGCTCGCCGGCCTCCTGACGGCATGGCAGGGTGGCACGGTCGGGGGTGAGGTGTGGATCGGGTACCAGGCGGCAGCCCCCTTCGTGTTCGCCGCGCTGCTGCCGGCAGCCACTTCCACGCACACGGCCTCGGGGGCTCGTCCAGAGAGCCGTGCCGACTGACGGCGGCCATGAACTGCCCCCCGCCTCATGGCTGAGTGAGGGCGCGGGCGCCGGTCGGCATGGCGGCCAGGGGGGTGGCTGTGTCCGTCACTGATCAGGTGGTGGTGCATCGTCGCAACGCAAGCAGCCCCATTATTCAAATTTGACTACTAGACTGCCTGGATGGAGACGACCATCCCGATCCTCCCCTGCCGGACCATCCAGCCGGTTCTCGACTTCTACACCGCCCTCGGTTTCGAGGTGGCCTTCCGGCAGAAGAGCCCCAACCCGTACGCGGTCGTGGAGCGCGGCGGCATTCAGCTCCACTTCTTCGCGCTGAAGCAGCACGAGCCGGCCGAGTCCTACAGCACGTGCTACGTCCGTACCGACGATGTCGATGGGTTGCACGAGGCCTTCCGGGCCGGCCTCAAAGCGGCGTACGGGAGAATCCCGACCCGCGGGCTGCCGCGCATCGGGCCGCTGAAGGACACGTCCTACGGCATGCGGCAGTTCCTTGTGACCGATCCGGGCGGCAACTGCCTCCGCATCGGACAGCAGACGAGTCAGGACCAGCACCACCGACCCGCACCCAAGGAACCCTTCTCCCGAGCCCTTCACCACGCATCCCTGTTCGCGGACTCGAAGGAGGACCCCGCGGGCGCGGCGAAGATCATCGACCGGGCGCTCCGCCCAGAAGGCGAGCAGCCCACACCCGTGCAGTTGCTTCGGCTCCTCGTGCTGCGGGCCGATGTCGCCGGGCGCCTCGGTGACGAGGACACCGCGAGGTCCGCGCTCACCCGAGCAACCGCAATTCAACTCACCGACGCAGAACGGGAGTCGGCCCATGACGACCTCCAGCGTCTCGAAGAGCTGAGGACCTGAGGCAGTGCGCCAGGACGCTACGACAGCCTGGCTGTGTCAGCTTCTTCTGGAGCCGTTCCGGCCTGACTTCCCGAGTCGTCGGCAACACCTCTCGTGATCGATATCGGCCACTTCGCATGGCATTCAGGTGTGCTACGGGGGCGTCTGGCGAGCCGCGGAGCGGGAGCGCTGCTCGACTGCCGTGCGGGGGCGGACTGGTCCCGGCCCCTGCCCCCCGCACGTCCCTTAGGTGCGGATACCGGCGTTCACCCCGAACCGACACAGTGAAATCGTCGAGCGATGGCGGAAGCGAGCAGCGACGAAGGCCGCGCCTTGCGGCGCGAGATCGAGCGGGTCGTCAACGAGATCGCCCAAGGGCTCAGCACGTTGGACGCAGGCGTGGACTGGTTCTCCGGCCTGGCCCCGACACGTCGGCAGGAAGTACTGCAGGCAGTTACCGGCTATGCGATGCAAGCGCACGTAACAACTGCGGACGGCCGCGCGGGGGTGGAGCGGTCCGGTGTGAAGCCCACGGCCAACCCCGCGGTGATGATTCGCATGGACCCGCCCCGCTACGGATTCGCGGGCCTCCCCTCCGCCGAACACATCGCGGCGTTCCGCGTCCTCGTGTCCGTGTTCGCCGTTGCTGACACTCGCCGCCGCGAGACGTACTGCAAAGGCGCCTGCGGACACGCATGGCACAACCTGCCGACTGCGACCGGGCAGCCGTAGCATCGGCCGTTCCGGCTGTTGGCTGGGCTGGCTATCGGACCGCCCCTCCCGCGTAGCGCCCGGTCGGCTGCAGCGGGCTCGTTCGGCTCGGCTCGCCACGCGGGGCCAACCGCCGCGCTGCAAGGGGGCGCGTGGACGGGACCGGTCGATGCCGTACCGCGTCGGTCACCCCTATCGGGGCGCAGATCGGGGAGTCGGAGGCCATCACCGCGCCGGCTTCCAACCCACTTCGTTGAGCACGCAATTGCGACGCATCGAGCGGGCTCTCGGCGCCCCGCTCTTCGTGCGCACCCGGACCGGCTGCCGCCCCACCCCCCTGGGGCT
>NZ_JBVKBI010000052.1:0-6686 GCF_055639035.1 Streptomyces sp. NPDC107654 | reverse complement strand
CCGACGACCCGCCCGACGCACAACGCGCGAGCCTCGGCACGAACAAGCCACCATCACGGACCGCGACCTGCGGCTCACCCGCGGCCAGGACAGCGCCGAGCGACGCCTCCACGTCCACACCCTCGGACACATCCAGCAGCACGATCCGATCGGGATTCTCCGCCTGCGCCACCCGGACCAGACCCCACACCGCCGCAGCAGCCGGATCCGTCACCGACCGCACACCACCCGCGGGCACCGCGCCCCGCGTACGGATGACGAGGCGCGTTCCCTCCAGCCTGGGCTCGGCCAGCCAGGCCTGGACGACGCCCAGCGCCCTGCTGGTCAAGGTGAGCGCCGCTGTGTCGTCGCCACCGTCCGCTGCGCAGTCGAGCAGCGCGGCGGCCGGTGGTTCGGCGCCGGCCGCCAGTGCGCTCACCTCGCTCGGGTCGGCCAGCGCGGCCCATTCCGGTACGGCCGGGGCCTGCCGGGGCGCGGGCAGTTCGGTCCACTCCACCCGGAAGAGCGCGTCGTCCGCGCCGAGGGCGGAGTCCGCCGTGGCCAGGTGGTCCGCGGGGACCGGCCGTAGGGTCACGGCGTCCGCGGTGAGAACCGGGCCGCCCGTCTCGTCGGCGGCCTCGACCGACACGACGCCGGCGGTGGACCGTACGAGCCGGGCGCGCAGCACCGTGGCGCCCGTGGCGTGCAGGACGACCCTGTTCCACTCCAGCGGCTGCCACACCTGGGCGGCGTCGCCGGCGACGGCTTCCCGGACGGCGGGGTGCAGGACGGCGTCCAGCAGCGCCGGGTGCACGCCGTACCGGTCGGCCTCCGTCTGGTCCTCCTCCGCCAGCGCGGCCTCGGCGAACAGCTCGTCACCGCGCCGCCACAGGCCGCGCAGGCCCTGGAAGAGGGGGCCGTAGGCGTGGCCGTGGGCGATCAGCTCGGCGTACAGCTCGTCCGTGCCGGCCCGCTGTGCGCCGGGCGGCGGCCAGGCGGTGAAGTCGTAGCCGCCGGTCGCCGCGGCACCGGCCGCCGGCGCGAGGATTCCGGTGGCGTGCCGGGTCCAGGTGACCGGCCCGTCCGCCCCGGCGGTGTCGTCGGGGGCCGCGTACACCTCCACGCTCCGGGCGCCGGTCCCGTCCGGCCCGCCGACGGTGATCTGGAGGCGTACGGCGCCCTGTTCCGGGACGACCAGCGGTGCCTCGACGACCAACTCGTCCAGCACTCCGCAGCCGACCTCGTCACCGGCTCGCACGGCCAGCTCCACCAGCCCGGCGCCGGGCACGACCACCACTCCCCCGACGGCGTGGTCGGCCAGCCAGGAGTGCGTGCGCAGGGACAGCCGGGAGGTGAGGACCAGCCCGTCCGACTGTGGCAAGGGCACCACCGCGCCCAGCAGCGGATGTCCGGCACCGACCAGCCCCAGGGCCGCCGCGTCGACCACCGACTCCGCCATGCGCAGCCAGTAGTGCTGGTGGTCGAAGGCGTACGTCGGCAAATCCACGTGTACGTCGGTGGCGCCCTCGGGGAGCACGGCCGACCAGTCCACCCTGGCACCGCGCACGAACAGCTCCGCCACGGACAGCAGCAGCGTCTCCGCCTCACCGCGCTCGTCGCGCAGTGCCGGCACGCTCACGGCGTCCTCCCCCGCCGACTCCGCGATGGCACCGCTCAGGGCGCCGCCGGGGCCGAGTTCCAGGAACACCGATCCGCCCGTGGCCCCGATGCCGTCCGCGAAACGGACGGGACGGCGAACGTGGTCCACCCAGTACACCGGATCGCTCAACTGCCCCGGCTCGGCGAGCCGGCCCGTCACGTTCGACACCACCGGCATCGTCGGCTCGTTCCAGGACAACCCCGACAAGGCCGCGGCGAAGTCCGACAGCATCGGCTCCATCAGCGCCGAATGGAACGCGTGCGAGACGGTCAGCCGCTTCACCCGGCGGCCCTGCTCGCGCAGCTTCTCCGCCACCGCCAGGACAGCCGTCTCGTCACCGGACAGCACGACCGAGCCGGGCGCGTTCACCGCCGCCAAATCCACGCCGTCACCGAGGTGTTCGGCGACCTCCGCCTCGGTCGCGGCAACCGCCACCATCGCACCGCCCGACGGAAGGGCCTGCATCAGCCGACCCCGCGCCGCCACCAGAGCCGCCGCATCCTCCAGCGACAGCACACCGGCCACATGCGCCGCGACGACCTCACCGATCGAATGCCCGGCCACCACGTCCGGCCGCACACCCCACGACTCCACCAGCCGGAACAACGCCGACTCCACCGCGAACAACCCGGCCTGCGTGAACACCGTCCGGTCCAGCAGACCGTCACCCGCGGCACCGAAGACCACGTCCCTGACCGACTGTTCCAGACCAAGGTGCGTGTCCAGGGCGGCACAGGCATCGTCCAACGCCTGCGCGAAGACGGGGTACATGGCGTACAACTCCCGCCCCATGCCGACCCGTTGCGATCCCTGTCCGGGGAAGACGAACACCGTCTTCCCGTCGACCCCCGTGCCCGTGACCACCGAGGGTGCGGTCTCCCCCTCGGCCAGTGCCCGCAGCCCGGCCACCGCCTCCTCACGGGACCCGGTGACGATCACGGCCCGCTCGGACAGCATCGCCCGCCGGGACACCAGGGCCCCGGCGACGGCCGCCAACGGGGTGTCGCTGTCGTCGACGAAGCCGGCCAGTCGTCCGGCCTGTCCGGCCAGCGCACCGGTGCTCCGCGCGGACACGACCACCGGCACGACACCATCGGCCGGTGCGGGTGCCGTCGGCTCGGTGGCGGGCTCCTCCGGTGCCTGTTCCAGGATCAGGTGGGCGTTCGTGCCGCTGACGCCGAAGCCGGACACGCCCACCCGGCGGGGCCGGTCGATGTCGGGCCAGGGGCTGGTCCGGTGGAGGAGTCGGACGGCGCCGGCGTCCCAGTCGACGCGGGTGCTGGGTTCGTCGGCGTGCAGGGTGGCGGGCAGGACGCCGTGGCGCAGGGCCTGCACCGTCTTGATGACGCCGGCGACACCGGCGGCGGCTTGGGTGTGGCCGATATTGGACTTCAACGAGCCGAGCCACAGGGGCTGTTCGCGGTCCTGGCCGTAGGTGGCGAGGAGGGCCTGGGCCTCGATCGGGTCGCCGAGGACGGTGCCGGTGCCGTGACCCTCCACCGCGTCCACGTCCGCCGGAGTCAGCCCGGCGTTGGCGAGCGCCTTGCGGATCACCCGCTGCTGCGAGGGACCGTTGGGGGCGGTCAGGCCGTTGGACGCGCCGTCCTGGTTCACCGCGCTGCCCCGCACCACCGCCAGGACCCGGTGCCCCTTGCGCTGCGCCTCCGACAGCCGCTCCAGCACGACCACACCCGCGCCCTCGGCCCAGCCCGTGCCGTCCGCTGCGTCGGCGTACGACTTGCAGCGGCCGTCCGAAGCGAGGCCCCGCTGCCGGGAGAAGTCCACGAAGGTGTGCGGGGTGGCCATGACGGTGGCGCCGCCGGCCAGGGCCATCGAGCACTCGCCGCGCCGCAGGGCCTGGGCTGCGAGATGGATGGCGACCAGGGAGGAGGAGCAGGCGGTGTCCACGGTGACGGCCGGACCCTCGAAGCCGAAGACGTAGGAGATGCGGCCGGAGGCGACGCTGCCCGCGCCGCCGGTGCCGGCGTAACCCTCCAGTTCGGCAGGGAGGTTGCCGCCGAAGAAGTAGTCGACGCCCATGATGCCGTTGAAGACGCCGACGTCCGCGCCCTTCAGCGACAGGGGGTCGATGCCGGCCTGTTCGAGTGCCTCCCAGGACGTCTCCAGCAGCAGGCGCTGCTGCGGGTCCATCGCCAGCGCCTCACGCGGGGAGATGCCGAAGAAGTCGGCGTCGAACAGGCCCGCGTCCCGCAGGAATCCGCCCTGGCGGGCGTAGGTGGTGCCCGTCTTGTCCGGGTCGTCGTCGAACAGGGCGTCCAGGTCCCAGCCGCGGTCGGCGGGGAAGTCGGACACGGCGTCCCGGCCCTCGGCGACCAGGCGCCACAGCTCCTCCGGCGTCGTCACGCCGCCGGGCAGCCGGCAGGCCATGCCGACGATGGCGACCGGCTCGTCCGCGCTCCGCCGGACCTGTCGGCGCAGGTCGTGCAGTTCGGTCGTGACGCGCTTGAGGTACTTGAGGAGTTCCTGCTCTGTGGCCATCTTCCATTCCTCACCGAGGGTTTGACGGTCCGCGACAACGTGACGGTCAGACGATTCCGAGTTCGTCGTTGATGAAGCCGAGGACTTCATCGGCGGAGGCGGATTCCAGTTGGTCCGCCACGGCGGAACCCTCGGTCTCCTCGACGGCTCCGTTGCACTTCGCGACCAGGCCCTGGAGGCGCAGCACGATGTCGGCCTTCTTGGACTCGTCGGAAAGCAGTCCGGCGATCAGTGACTCGATGTCCTCGATCTTTTCGCGCACCAGGGACAGGGCGTCGTTGGTGGTGCCCAGTTCCGCGTGGAGGTGGCGGGCCAGAGCGAGCGGGTTGGGGTAGTCGAACACGACGGTGGCGGCGAGTTTGAGTCCGGTGGTCTCGCGGAGCCGGTTGCGCAGTTCGACGGAGGTGAGCGAGTCGAAACCGGCGTCCTTGAACGCCGTCTCGGGGCCGACCTGCTCCGCCCCGGCGTGGCCGAGGACGGTCGCGACGTGGCCGCGGACGAGATCCAGGAGCAGCGCCTCCTGCTCCTGCGGGGCGAGTCCGGCGAGCCGGCGGGTGAGTCCGCCGGTGCTGTCCCCGGCCGTGCTGCGGACCGGCTGGCGGCCGGTGCGGACCAGGCCGCGCAGCAGGGGCTGCACGGCGCGTCCGGCCGTGGCGTCGGCGCGCAGGGCCCGCAGGTCCAGCTTGATGGGGACCAGGAGTGGCTCCGCGGTGTCCAGGGCCGCGTCGAGGAGCCGCATGCCCTCGGCGGGGCCGATGGGCAGGACGCCGCCCCGGCTCATCCTGGCCTGGTCGGCGGTGCCCAGGTGGGCGGTCATGCCGCGGGTCTGCTCCCACAGGCCCCAGGCGAGCGAGGTGGCGGGCAGCCCGGCCGCCCGGCGCTGGTGGGCGACCGCGTCGAGGTAGGCGTTGGCGGCGGCGTAGTTGCCCTGGCCGGCCGAGCCGAACAGGCCGGAGGCGGAGGAGAAGACGGCGAACGCCGTGAGGTCCAGGCCGCGGGTCAGCTCGTCCAGGTGCCGTACGGCGCTCACCTTGGGGGCGAAGACACGGGCGAGGCGTTCGGGGGTGAGGGCGCTGATCACGCCGTCGTCCAGGACACCGGCCGTGTGGACCACACCGGTCAGGGGGTGCTCGGCCGGGATCGAGTCCAGCAGGTCGGCCACCGCCGTACGGTCGGAGACGTCCGCGGCGACCAGGGACACCGACTCGGCGCCCAGCCCGGCCAGCTCGTCCGCCAGCTCGGCGGCGCCCTCGGCGTCCGGTCCGCGCCGGCTCGCCAGCACCAGGTGCCGTACCCCGTGCCGCTCGACCAGGTGCCGGGCCACCAGCGCGCCCAGCGAGCCGGTGCCGCCGGTGACGAGGACCGTGCCCTCGGGACGGAACGCCACCGTCGGTTCGCTCCCGGCCGCCCGCACCAGACGCGGTACCGACAGTTCCGCGCCGCGCACCGCCACCTGCGGCTCGCCGGAGGCGAGGACCGGGGTGACGAGGTCGTCGGGGGGTGTGTCGGTGGCCGGGTCCAGGTCGAGCAGGACGATCCGGTCGGGGTTCTCGGCCTGGGCGGCGCGGACCAGGCCCCATACCGCCGCGCCGGCCGCGTCGGTCACCGCGGCGGCTCCGCCCGCGGGCACCGCGCCCCGGGTGACCACCAGCAGCCGCGCGTCCTCGAACTCCGGGGCGGCGAGCCATGCCTGGAGGACCTCCAGGGCGGCGGTGGTCCGGGTGAGAGCCTCGGTGCCGTCACCGTCGTCGTCACCGGTGCCGTGCAGTTCCAGGACGGCGGCCTGGGGCACTCCGTCCTTCAGCGCGGTCACCTCGGCGGCGGTGGTGACCCGCTGCCAGGTGAGCGCCGGTGTTCCGGCGGGCGCGGCCAGTTCGGTCCAGGCGACCCCGAACAGGGCGTCGCGGCCCCGGTCGGCCGTCGCGGCGGCGTCGAGCTGTTCGACGTCCACCGGGCGGAACGTCACCGAGTCGGCGGTGAGGACGAGTCCGCCGTTCTCGTCGGCCGCGACGAGGGACAGGACGTCGGTGCCGCGCGGTGCGATCCGCACCCGCAGGGCCGAGGCGCCGGCGGCGTGCAGGACCAGGCCGTTCCACGCGAACGGCAGGACGTTGTGCCCGTCGTCGGGCTGGGCGAAGGCGTCGGTGTGCAGGGCGGCGTCCAGCAGGGCGGGGTGGAGGCCGAAGCGGGTCGCCTCGTCACGCCGCTCGTCCGGCAGGGCGACCTCGGCGAAGATCTCCTCACCGCGCCGCCACACCGCCCGCAGGCCCTGGAACGCGGGGCCGTAGGCGTAGCCGTGGCTCGCCAGGTCGGCGTAGAAGGAGGCGGTGTCGAGGCCGACCGGTTCGGCGCCGGCCGGGGGCCAGACCGTGGTGTCGAAGGCCGGGGTGTCCGCGGCCGAGGGGGTCACGGTTCCGGTGGCGTGGCGGGTCCAGGCGTCGGCACCGATCTCGCCCGCGGTGTCCTCGCGGGCCGAGTAGACCGCCACCGTCCGCGAGCCCTCCTCGTCCGGTCCGCCGACGGCGACCTGGACCCGGACACCGCCCTG
>NZ_JBVKBI010000051.1:0-7622 GCF_055639035.1 Streptomyces sp. NPDC107654 | reverse complement strand
GGCACGGTGATGACCGCGGTCGCCGCGGGCGTGCCGCAGATCCTGATCCCGCAGACCACGGACCGGCTGCTGAACGCCCGGCAGCTCGCCGGCACGGGAAGCGCCCGGTACCTGCTGCCCGAGGACCACACCCCCACCGCGCTCCAGGACCTCCTGACCCAGATCCTCACCGACCCCCACCACACCACCCACGCCCGGCAACTGAAGAAAGAACACGACACCCTGCCGGCCCCCGCTTCCATCGTCTCCGCACTCGAGGAGTTCTCACATGCCCGCGAAACCCCGTCTGCCCGTGCGTAAGCTGCTGAGAGAGTCGTGGCACACCCTTCAGATGGGGCTGCTTTTCCTCGGCACCATGTACTACGCACCGATTGGTCTCGTGCTGGGGTCCAGGGAGGCGTCCGAAACGAAGGTTCTCGACGGACCGCCCCCCGGCCACCCCGAGCGGCTGGTCCTGATGTCGGAGCTCTCCCCGGCCGAGCGGGAACTGTGGCACCGAATCTGGTCCGTCGGCTGACCGCGATCAGCGTTTTCCGGGCCGCGAAGAGCCGGTCCGCGGGCTGCGGGGGCAGGAACTGGTCGGGGTGGCGAGTGCGGGCAGGCTGATCGCCAGCCTGTGTCGACGTCGGCAGCCCGCTGGAGGTGCGCTGGATCGAGCTGTCCCGGAAACCCGCTCAAGCTCATCCTGAGCTGGGAAACGAGGCACCCTCTTCCAGACGGACACGTCAGGGCCACAGCCGAGCACGACGACAGCCGATTCGGACCTGCCCGGGCTGCCGTTGTGCTGCTGATCTCGGGTCCGCCTGGTACGTGTCAGCGCTCATGCGCACGGAGTGTACGTTTCAGCCGGAGAATCGGGACAGGGAATCCAGCCTGCATGTCCCGACGCCCGCGCCTCAGGTGAGATGGCGGTGGGACGCCGTGCTTGGCTCGGCGCAGCGTGCCCGCTGAGCAGGACGCCTCCCTGCGGAATGTCAGCGGGCCCTTTTCCGAGGAGGACCCGCTGGCACTCGGCCGGCCTGGAAGCGGAAGCCGCGTCAGGGCTCGCATGTCTGGGCGGGTACGTGGGCAGAGCGACGTCCCAGGGCGGCGTCTTCGGGGATGTGAGGACGGCCGCCCGCCAGGACAAAGCGCACGGCCCGCAACGCATCCAGGCTGGTCAGGGGGTCGCCATCGACGACCAGAATGTCGGCGCGGTAGCCCTCAGCAAGGCGGCCTGTCTGGCCGTCCAGTCCCAGCGCAGATGCGGCCTTGGCCGTGGCCATGTCGATGATGCCGTCCCTGGGAACCCCCAAGTGCTCGAAGAACTCCAAGCTGGAGACCAGTGCGCCGAAAGCAGCTCGAGGGACCCCGGCATCCGTCCCCGCCACTAGGTTCACCCCCCGTTCTGCCATCCGGCGCATCGGGGCGAACAGTTCGGCGGCCTTTTCGGCGCCGACCCGGTCGGCGAACGCGCGCCAGTTCGGATGGTTGGCCGGACAGACGGTGATCCCCTTGGCGATGATCTCCGCCAGGAGGTCCTCGCGCAGGTCGGAGGTGCCGTCTTCGGTCATCCAGCTGCAATGCTCGATCGTGTCGACCCCTGCGGTGATCGCAGCGGCAATGCCTTGCACGCCGTGCGCGTGGGCGGCCACCAGCAGACCGAACCGGTGCGCCTCCACCACTGCGGCGGCGAGCTCTTCGGCGGTGAACTGGGGCTGCCAAATCGCCGGGCCCCCGCGGGTCAGACCTCCCCCGGTGGCCATCACCTTGATGACGTCCGCGCCCTCCTCGGCGTTGCGACGCACCTTCTCCCGTATCTCGGCTTCCCCCTCGACTTCACCCCCCAGGAACCAGCAGTGCCCATTGCGGGCAGTGAGCGGCGAGGTGGCGGCCAGGATCCGCGGTCCGGCCACTACGCCCTCGCCGATCGCGTTTCGTAGCCGGACGGCCAGGCCATCACGGTCACCCAGGTCACGGGCGGTGGTGATGCCGGCGTCGAGTAACTGCCGTGCCCGGCCAGCCATGCCCAGGAGCAGTGTCGCGTCGTCGCTCTCGCTCACGGTGGCGACCGGGTCCGGTCCTGCGTCGAAGGCCAGATGGACGTGGCAATCGATCAGCCCCGGGAGCACGGTGGCACCGGGAAAGTCCACCGTGCGGCAGTCCGGTTCGGCGCGTGCCAGCACGTCGTCGCGCGCCCCAGCGGCAACAATGCTGTCCCCTGCGATGAGGACGGCGCCGTCGCGGACCTGCGCGCTGCCTGGACCGATCAGCAGCCGCCCTGCAGTGATCAGTAACTGACTCATGCTTTCTCGCTTTCTCCGGCTGCTTGTTTTGCCCCAGCCAAAATGCGTTGTTTCACCGCGTCCGACAGGGCCACGAGCTGTCGCACGTCGTCTTCCAGGCTTTGTGTGCGCGGCATCGCGACGGCGACGGCCTGGGCTGGAGCCACCGGTACCGCTCCGCGTTGCTCGTTGCGCAGCGCGGAGTACAGCCGAGCAGCCAGGTCATCGACCGACTCCGCCTCGTCCTGGGCGGCGCTGTCCGCTGCGAGAGCCAGGTCCAGGTGAGGACTGATCCGCACCAGGCCGTCACGGCATTCGATGACTCTGCGGTAGTAGCGCCGGTGCACGCCGAGCGGGAGCAGGTGGTCGCGCCACGGTGTGGTCGCCATTCGGTACAGGGCGTGCTCGGGATATGCCTCGTTGAGTACCCGCCACAGCGGGCCCAGTCGGCGATACATCTGGCGGTGCTGGCGGCGTACTCGCATGGCCGCGATCCGGGTGGCGACTCCCGGGTAGCTGACCCCGATGAGGAACAGCGGGACCGCGAGGGCGATGATCACGCTCGAGGCCCGTGTGACAGCCGGTGGCACGTTGCCCCCTTGCCATCGGACCAGGGTCAGTACGGCGCGCATCGTGCAGGACGCGGCCATGGCACCGATACCCACGGCTGCCAGCCAGAGGCCGGTTGCCAGCGGTCGCTGTGATGCACGGGCGTAGGCACACGTCCACCGCAGAGCCATGGTCAGGGCGTAGACGAGATAGACGTCCGCGATGAGGTAGAAGCTCACCAGAGCCGGATCGTGCAGGTCGGATCCCCGGAAGTTGGCGCCGTGGTCGTGAACGCCTGCCGCGACGGTGGCGGTGATCAGGCCGATGGCGGCGAGAGCCAGTGGGAGTGCTTGCCGGCGGGCGCGTCTGTTGCCCTCGGTCGCATCAGTGGCGGCCGAGTACAAGTAGAAGCACATCAGCCAATACACCATGCCGAGTACGAACAGGTTTTGCACCAGTCGAGGGGTCCCTGGGCCGCCCACAGAAACCATCCAGCCGGCGAAGGGCTTGGTCAGCACGAAGGAGCAGGCGGCACTGGCCAGGCACAGCGTGACCGCGCGCAGAGCCGCGTCACGGGGGGCTTTGGCCAGCTGAGTTAACTTCCACCCCAGCGCCGCTGCGAACGCCAGGCTCATGCCCCACTTGATGAGGAAGACGATCACAGCCATCCCTGCCTGTCGCCCAGCGCCGTCTGAACTCGCTGTACTGACGCGTTCGTTGACCGCGGGGGGGCGACCCGGTTCAGTACCGAGGCCCACTCCAGGATGATGGTGGCGACCAGCTCCGCCTCTTGCTCGTGTTTCTGGTCGTACGAGGTACGCCGCAGTGCCCGGCGGATCGCTTCGGGCGCGATGTCGGGCATCATCAGGCCCCACAGCTCCTCGTCGCCATGGTCGCTGTCGTGGTCGGCCAGGATATGGCCCACTTCATGCAAGATGATGTGGTCCTGATGGGACTTCGTCGTCTCGCGCTGGTAGACGATGAAGTCGCTGGTTCCCGTGGCAATCCAGACCCCGAAGGGGCCAGGCACGGGCAAGGAGTAGGGCACCAGACGAATCGGCCGGCGGCGGCGCTCGCCCAATGCGCGGCACAGGGCTTCCACCTGCAGAGGCGGTTGGATGTCCAGGGCTTGGAGCTCCTGTTTGCAGCGGCGACGAAGCTGTCGCTCTTTCAACCGTTCCCCCTAGATCAAGATTGAACTTCTTTCCTGCGACGGCGGCTCATGCCTTAGGGGGCGTCCTTCCTGGTTGACCACCACAGACCGGATCGCGTCAGGCTTGGTCGGGGCGTGACACGATTCGTTCAGAAACCGCCTAGAAGGTGAACATTAGGCGAAGGAGTGACGAGGGTCGGCACAGACCCCTGCCGGACGGGTTCACGAACAGCAGGCCTGGCGCGGCCACCGATGCACGAGTACGACCCAGATTGAGACAGCGGGCGAATCTCTCTGTGCTCGCAGCCTGCCATGCGCGGACGCGACTGTCAGGTGTCGCCGTTGTGCGAGGCCGGCTCTTCTGCCAGCCCTTCCAGTCTCCGCAGATGGCTCACGACTCCGGCCAGGGTCTGCCGACTCGAATCGGAAAGGCCATGTGCCCGAAGTGCGATGTTACGCACATCGCTCTCCTTCAGCGCCTGCAGCAGCGCGAGTTGCTCGTCGATGCGCTGCGCCTGCTGGTTGTCGAGGAAGTAGGCAGGGCTGACTCCGAAGTAGCGGGCCAGAGCCTCGAGATGCTTCTTGGTCGGGTTTGTCTTCCTGCCGGTACGCAGCTGCCAGATGTAGGCGCCACTGATCGCCCGTTCGCCCGCTGCGATGTTGATGGCAGCAGCGACGTCCTCGTGCGACGGCGCCTTCTGGTCCTTCGGTGTCGCAATTTCGAACAGGTGATTGAGTTTCTGTGCGAGTGTGCGGTGCGCCTCGTCACCGGCACCATGCTCGGCCTCTCCGTTCATCCCCCGACTCCTCGCTAGTTCATGGACGTCCGGGCCCAGAGTGTACTGATCGGCCCTCAACTACTGGCTCAGTGGGCCACGTTTGTTGGTCCTGAAGTGGATCTCGTGTCTAGTATCAACCACAGTCATGAACTGATGTTAATGGGGGAGTAATGGCAGGACGCGTCCAACCCACGGGACACCAACCGAAAATGGCACCGCCCACACCCTGCACACCGCGCCTGACCAGCGAGGCACAGCAGGCCCCTCCCCTGCCGCCGCGGACCGGACGCGGCACGAACCCCCTGCAGCCAGTAGGTGCAGCGCGGTGAGCGCACACGCACCGGACGACCCGACAGCCCTCGACCACACGCTGGAGGTCTCCCTCGGCCGTCGCGCCCCCTTCACCCAGGTCGGCGACTGGGTCCTGCTCTCAGGGGCAGACTCCGACGCCCGAACCCTCTACTGGGCACTGTCCGCCCACCTCAACACCTCGCGCGACGACAACGAGGTCTGGCCGGGCCTGCTCACACTCGCCCGCATCCTGGGACTGAAGAAGCCCGAAAACGTCTCCAAGTACATGTTGCAGCTGGAAGTGATCGGAGCCATCGAGGTCATCCGCTCCACCACGGGGCTGGTACGCCGCAACCGTTACATCGTGCACCAAACCCCACCCGCCGACTACTGCGGACCCCGTTCCATGGCCGACTGGTACGCCCTCCACCGAGCTGCACCCGATGAGACCCCCGAAGGACACGACGCCCGCGAAGAGGCCTTCGACTCATGGCTCATGGCCACCCGCCAGACACTCAAGGAACGCTGCCAGCAGACCGCCCAGGCACGGGCGCAGGCACGCAAGAGCCGCACGCCCCTGCCGCCGGCTATACCCTTCTTCGGCGTGAACTTCCGTACCCCTTTGGCAGGGGGTACGGCGCGAGCTGGCAGTTCCGTCAAATCGGCAGGCCAGACCGTACCCCTTGTTGTGGGGGTACGTACCCCCACAACAAGGCGATTCGCACCCCCACGGCGAGGGGTTGAAGTAGACCAAGAAGAACAACACCAAGAACCCGCGCCTGCGGCGCGAAGCGTCGCTTCCGGCCGAAGGCCTCATACAGCAAGTAGTAGGAACGCCCGTGCCGCCGACACTCACAACGGACGATGTGAACTGCCGACACCACAGCAGGGACGCCCACCCCGTATCGGTGCCCGTCAGCGCATGACCCAAGCGCAAACCCAGATCGTCGAGGCCGTCGAGGCCGGCCTTCCACAGGAACTGCGCGCCTTGCTGCCTCCCTTCCGCCCCACGACGCTGCAGGACGCCATCCTGTGCGAACACCAGCACCGCACTACCGAAGAGCTGATCGCACGAGCCAACCGCCGCTGGTACACCTGGGGCTTCGCCGCAATCGCCGACACCTCAACCGGCGGAGCAGGACTAGCCCACCCTGTCGGCGTGGCGGTGCGACTCATAGCCTCCCACCGATGTCCCATCAGCAAGTGCGGCCGCGAATGCCCTGACCCACGCTGTGAAGACGGGGTCATCATCGACACCAATCAGTCATGCCCCCGTTGCGTTGAACACCGGCGCGATCACCGCAACGGAAACGCTCCCCGACCCGGTGCTGCCATTTCCGAGAGCAAGCGGCAACGACGCCCTGAATGCGACGACTGCGGCAGGCCCATGGTTGGTCCAGCACACCCCGATGCCACCTGCCGCGACTGCAGACAGGCCAAGGGAGGTGCACTAGGCAGTATCCGACGAGCCATGTGACTGAACACTCTGTATACGTGCCTGGCTGCGACCCGCGCACTGAGCCGCCGCCAGCCCTGGCCACCGTCAGAGACACCGGACGAGTCAGGATGTACCTCGAAAACTGCCACGCGGACTACCCAGGCCCCTGCCCCTGCCCCCGATACCACTGAGCCTTTCCCGACTCCCCTGAGCCTTCGATGCGGCAGGTCACCCCGCCACCTCGCTGTGTGTGCTCGGCCCCTCTCCCGGGGAAGGCACGGGAGGGAGCCGCAGCGTGTACGGGATGCGTGCGTACGCTTCAAGGCGCACGGTTTCCCCTCACCCGCAGGGGTAGCCCGTTGTTCCCGATAGGACGCTCGGTCGCCTACCGCGGCACGGGCGCGGCCGCCGACGCTCCCCAGAGCGGCGTCGCAGCACGCTATTTCCGCCCCTTCATGAAATCCGCCACGACGGCGGTGGTGAAGCCCGTGGCCGGGCCGTCGGTCCAGGTGGTCGCCGTCGCGACTGGCGCTGAGATGGGAGCAGTGTAGGCCCGAGCTGTCCCGTTCCCATCCGGTGTCGTGATCACAACGCTTCCGCAGCCAGGTTCTCCATTTCGATGAAAAAGCGGTGGCAGCGGGTGAACTGGCACTGGGTCGACAGCACCGCTCCGCTGCACCGCCTCTGATCGCGTAACGGCCGGGTTTCAACACCTGGTGGAGACGTCGAAGAGCACGGTGGTTCACAAGCTCGGCAGTGGCGGTTGCTCTGCCCACCCCTTCAGCACACCGGCGGCAGCACGCGTACCCAGGGGTGACCTGCTCCCGACCGGCCAGCCACACGCGGAGGCATCGGGAATCAGGTCACCAGCGAGAAGGCCGGGCCGGCGATCGCCCTGGGTCCGAGACAGCCGCGGGGAGCGGTTCAATCCGTCCGTGATCGACGTCCAGCCGCATCCGCCCTACATGCGCGTCTGCTCGGCTGCCCCGGCAGAACAGGCGCGGGCCCCGCGTGATGGCGCTCTTTGAATCTCCCCACGAGGTGCTCGAGACTGCCTAGGTGTGCTGTCCGGAGAGGTTGGTGACGCGGCTGGCTGGTGGTTGGCCGCTGATGCCGGTGTGGGGTCGGTGGTAGTTGTACCAGTCCAG
>NZ_JBVKBI010000050.1:0-12410 GCF_055639035.1 Streptomyces sp. NPDC107654 | reverse complement strand
GCTACGAACGCAAGGCCGAGCACTTCCTGGCCTTCACCGCCATCGCCTGCACCCTCATCTGCTACCGCAGACTCACCAAATGAGATGACGTCTAAAGACTCCACCGAGGTGCTCGGCGTCTTGAGCAGTTCCGCGACCTGGGCCGTTATGCGACGCGCTCCGTGGTGTAGGTAAGTGCACCGCGCAGTTCGTGGCGATCCCAATATCTTTTCACTGCTGCGAGGGCGGCGCCAGTGTCTGCAGGATTTACGGGTATGTGGTGGACCAGGTACGGACGTGCCCAAGATGGGGCGGTGGTTTCGACGAGCACTACCGGATGTGAAGCGGCAATCTGGGCCAGTTGGAACTCGTTTTCTGCGGCGTGGGAGCCACCAGCTCGAAGCAGGCATACTGATTCAGGCATTCTTACCTCTGCGGCGGAAGGGTGCGAATCTGGCCTGCAGCCGATCTGACGCGGTTCACCTTCGGACGCTGGAGTCACCCGGGCGCGTGGGGTGACATGACCGCGTAGCCGCCTACGCCGTCATCGATGGTTTGCGCCTGGCGTTTCAGTCGTACAGGCGCTCGCGCGCCCTGCCGGCGATCCTGGACATGCCCCTGCGGGTCCTGTTGAGCTGCCCGGAGATGACTGCCATCACCTGCGTTGATTCACCGAACTGACCCATAGGGCTGGCGGTGGAGGGGGTCCACGTGCCTTCCGGGGCATGATGTTCTGCGATTTCCTTGCAGGCGGCGAGGAGATCTGTCATGAGGAGGCGAATTTCGGCCAGGTCCACGTTGGTGAAGTCGTCGTCGGTCAACCTAGGCGGATTCCGCAGAGTCGGCGCGCGCATACGCAAGTCTCCAATCCGGTGCTTCAACTCGAACGGATGATGGTGGCTCATGACACGAGAATGGCTTGCTTCCCCGCTGACGATCCGTTGCCAGATCGTGCATCGACCGAGCACCTCGTGTCAACGATCGTTTTCGGCTAGCAAACGACCGTTGAGGCTCCTCCGCACGGCACCTGGCCACCAGGCTGCTGGCCTGGGTTCGCACGAGGAGGGAGGTCCCCACGACCAGACGCGCTGAAGCGTCGGCATCGGGGCAGGACCTGGGAAGACGCAAGCGATCGTTAAGTCGGCGATAAACGATCGTTGATGTCAGGGCAAGGTACCGATAGCGTGCCGTGGCACACGTCAATCAGATCATCTATGCCCTCGGAGTAACTGGTGGACTCTGCCCCTCCACTGCCAGTGACACTTGAGCGGCTGCAAGCGCTCATCAGCGAGCAGGGTTTGCAGTCCTCTGAACTACTCGACCCCAAGAGCCTGGCAGCCAGGACGGCTCTGCCCGAGGACACCGTCCGGACTCTGCTGCGAGGAGGCGAGCCGCCGACCGACACGGTCAACGAGCGGGTCCGCGCCCGTATCAGGGCCCTCGCAGATGCGCACATGGCACGGACTGGCAAGCGTATGTCAGATCTCGCCGGCAGGATTTCCGAGCAGCTGGGCGTCTCCGCGTTCTGGGCGCGGAAGGTCTGCTCCGGTGAGAAGGTCCCCAGCGTAGAGCTGCTGCACGGCTTGGTGGGCTTCTTCGGGGTCGAGGGAGGCGAGGCGTTCTTCACGGCTCCGGCCTCCGAGGCTCTGAACCGGGCGCTGTTGCCCGTCCTCACCGCGCTGCAGCCGACGCCGGACGGACCAGCAGTCGATCCGGTGGCGGAAGCGCTGTCGAAGTTCGGCGACGTGCGTGGCATCGCCCTGCGACAGGCACGCGACCTTCCGCAGGAGCGTTGGCACGTGCTCAGCGCAACGCTGCAGGCCCTTCTGGAACTCGACGACGAAGAGCGCTGATGAGTAACAGCCCCAAGGCGATGCGTAGGCTAAGCGCCCGCCTCGTCGGACACATTCAGCCGCCGGCTGGGAGTGAGGATGTCGTTAGCTCAATAGGCCAGGCCCTCAGCCAGGTGCGAGGCAGACGGGTCCGGCTGCGCAAGGCGGCATTCCCCCCGGCGATGGCCAGCGGTTTGTGGGTCGACCGCGCAAGCCACGACCTGATCGTCTACGAGGCGAACACCGATCCCGAGCACCAGTTGGTGATCATTGGCCACGAAGCCTGGCATATGTTCCAGGGCCACGGAAGCAGCGGTACCGACCACGGCGTTGCCGCATCCCGCGCGGGAAGGAGCGGGGCCGCCAACTCACTGGCGGAGCTCGTAGCCCTCATCTCCGCAGCGGCCGACACTGCCCTGCCCCTCGATGCACGCATGGACGTTGGCCTTCATTTCGCTGCCCGCGCCGATGCCCGCAAGGTCGATGAAGAGGTCGACGCAGAACGCTTCGGCTTCCGGTTCGCCACGGATGTGCAGGCCGCACTGGCACAAACCCGCGCTCCAGTTGACCCGCAGAACCTCGCCGGGCGTATCCAGGCATCGATGGCCCATCGCTTCGGCCAGATCTGACCGAGCCCGAAGCCACGTCCGCCACACCGACTACCGAGGAGCGAAGCAGCAAGGTGACGTCCGGCCCGAGCAATCTAGGCTTCTACACCTGCGGAATCATCTTATTTCTCGTCTGTGCCCTAAAGGTCCCCGCCCTGGTCCACAGGCGGCACGACACGCTGTTACGTGCGGCCTGCGCCTTGCTCTTCGCCGCAGGATGCCAGATGATCCTCGCCGCACCGGACTCCATCACCAGTCTCAACCGGGCCACCGGCATAGCCAACGTCGCCGCTCCCGTGGTCTACACGGTGACGACCGCGTTCGCCGCAGCCAGCCTCCTTCTGATCATCAACTGGCGTCCGGCGCCCCCGGAGCAGACAAGACGGTTCTCCCGCCTATGTGTGACGGCCTACAGCCTGGCTGTCATAGCCATCATCGTCCTGTTCTGGGCAGGGAGCGCTCCCGTAGAGCAGGTCACTCTGTTCGACGTCTACTACGCCAACACGCCATACATACGTGAGTTGATCGTCACCTACCTGGTGGCCCAAGGCGTGGCCATGATGGCCGCCAGCACCCTGTGCTGGCGGTGGTCCAAAGGAGTCCATGGGTCGCTGAAGGCGGGACTGCGCATCCTCGCCCCCGCCTACCTGGCCATCGTGTGTTACGACGTCATCAGGCTGGTAGCAGTCGCTGCCCGGTGGGTGGGCCACGACCTTGATTTCCTCGTCGACAAGGTCTCGGTCCGATTCGCCGCCCCGGTCGCCGTGCTCGGCGCCATCGGGTTCGCTCTTCCTCTCGCAGGCCCCCGTGCGGCAGAGACGGCTCGGGTCGTGAAGCAGTTGCGGCAGCTCTCTCCACTGTGGCGGGCCTTACGGCATGTGCCTACCCCTGGTGCGATCCGCGCCCCGCTGCCGTGGTGGCGGACCCCGCCGGCCGTACTCCTCACCGGGCGCAAGACTGCACTCTACGACGCCATCCTCGCGCTGACCCCGTACTGCGACCCGGACGTCCGCGAGGCCGCATGCCGAGCAGCACTTCGCAACGGTGACGACGAGTCCTGTGCAGCGGTCACCGCTGAGGCTGTCATGATCCTCGTCGCGCGCGACCAGCAGCGCACCGACCCCGAACAACCGCAGGACGTGACACGCATACCAGCACGACGCGTGCATGACCTGGTCCCCCTGTCACGTGCGCTCACCTCGCCCGTACTGCCGGGCATTCTGAATCACATTGGTGCCCTGAAGAAAGCAGCCCGTCATGAGTGAAGCCCCTCGCCGTGAACCCGTCCGTGCAGTCGTTATCGGAGGAAGCATGGCCGGCATGCTGGCCACAGCCGCCGTCAAGGACCACGTCGATACCGTCGAGATCGTCGAGGCGCACGGTCTGCCCGAGGGACCCGAGCCGCGCACTGGTGTTCCCCAGGCCGCTCACATTCACATGCTGCAGACCGGCGGCGCTGAGGCGATCGAAAGTCTCCTTCCCGACAGCATCGACCTCCTTCTGGCCGCTGGCGGACACCGCATACCGGTGACCACCAACATGGTCATCTGCTCTCCTGAGGGCTGGTACCGGCGCTGGCAACGCAGCACCCACTATGTGATCACCGCCAGCCGGGACCTGACCGACTCCGTCATCCGCCAACAGGTCCTCAAAAACTCCCGGGTTGCTGTGCGCACGCACACCAGAGTCGTCGGACTACTCGGCGACAGCCGCAACGTGACAGGCGTACGACTCCGCACCGGCGACGGTGCGGAAGACGAGCTGCGCGCCGACCTGGTCATCGACGCCACCGGACGGTCCACCCACACACCCCAGTGGCTTGTCAGGCTGGGCATCACCGGACTTGCCCAGGACCAGATCGACTCCGGCCTGGCCTACGCCAGCCGCATCTATCGCGCTCCCGTCCCCACCAACAACTGGCCCATGGTCGGTGTGCAAGCCGACCCGCGTCTGCCCCGGCCCGGCAGCGCAGGGGCCATCCTCCCGATCGAGGGTGACCGCTGGCACGTCAGCCTGATGGGCGCCCCTGGCGGACAACCGACCCGTGATGCAGACGCCTTCGAATCCTTCGCACGCACATTGCGCCACCCCGTTCTGGCCGATCTCCTCGCGCACGCCGAACCGCTCACCGATGTCAGCATCACTCACAGCACCACCAACCGGCGCTACCACTACGAAAGGCTTGCCCGCTGGCCGGACGGCTTCGTGGCACTGGGAGACTCGGTCGCGGTCTTCAACCCTGTGTACGCGCAAGGAATATCAGTGGCGGCGCAAGGCGCCGTCGCACTGCGCGACCTGCTCTCCCACGGCCTTGCCCCCGGGCTCGCCCGCCGCGCCCAGCGCGCCATCGCCCGCCCCATAGACAGCGCATGGGCCCTGGCCACCGGGCAGGACATCCACTTCCCGACTACGCAAGGCAAGGGCCCCACCGTCACCGATCGCCTCCTGCATCGCTACGTCGGTCGCCTGTCCCGGACCGCAACAGGCTCCTTCCACGCCGCCACGGCCCTGACCGACGTGCTAGCTCTTCAAGCCCCGCCCACCACACTCGCCAGACCACGCGTGCTGCTGACAGCCCTCCTCGGCCCCCACCGCCCGCCACTCGGCCACCCCCCATTTACCCCAGCCGAGCGCAACCTACTGAGCAGTGCCGTCAAATCCGCCGAGATCAGGGATAAACGTGCCAGGTAGCTGAACTGGGCAAGGAGTAGGCACCCGTCCGGCCGCACCCGGTCAAGGGAGCGGCCAGGCAGGTGTGCGCATCGGCGCGGTGCATTAAGCGGGGCCATGACGGAGTGAGCCTCCGTCAACCTGAAGCCGCTGGTCAAAGGGCTGGTGTGATCGGTCCTCGGAGTACTTGTACTGTCGTGGGCGGGAGTCCGCGAAGAAGATCGTCTGTCGGCACGGTTGGGTCGAGGAGAGGCGATGCAGCAGTGCCGGCGGATGTGCGAGCCTTCTGTCCCCAGACGCCAACCCAGAAGACTTACGCATCGTCACTCACAGAGGCCACCCCGAGGTCGCGGCGCATCACGGTCCTCAAGGCCCACAGTAGATCCCAGACCTCCGCTTGGGCCCGGAACGCAGCGGCCATGGTCTCCCCAGGTTCAGGCTCTTCTCGCTCAAGGCGTTTACCCTGGCCGTATACCCTGTTCAGGGCTTTATTGACCTCACTCGAAGGTACGAGCACGTCGTCAGGGACGATCATCTGCGCTTGGGAGTACGTGTCGCGGTGGGCCCTTTTGCCTCGTCGAGCTTTGCCCGGTCGGGTTCCTCAACCCTGCGTTCCTGCATGGCATGCAGGAACTGGCTGAGCGCCGTGGTGAACTGACGTGCGTCCCGATTGAGCTCCACATAGCAGGTGCGTCGGAGAAGTAGGTTCTCGCGGACCTCTTCATGGTCCCGCACCAGCTCTATTTCCCGACGTTTTGCCCGTTCAGAGGCACGTTGAGTAAGCAACGATCCCCCCAGCGTTCCAGCCACACCTGTCACCGCGATGATCACAGAGCCGAGATCCACTGCACCCCTCGTAGCCGCTCACAGTCCACTGATCGAGTTCTAGTCACGTTCCACACCGGACGTTAAGCGGCAGGCTGACGGACGATCTACCCCGCCCACTGCCTCCTACGGCCAGCGTAGGCTTGCCGGTAGACCGTCACACCTACCCTTTGACCTGCGGCGTTAAGTTGCCGAATCTCAGTGAAGAGCCGCTGCTGGTGATCATCTCGTAGAGTCGGCCTCCGCCCGGGCGCCACGGTCGACTTCCGCAGCGCAAAAGGGCAACCGCCATCAGATTTTGTGCCGCCACCCGGAGAACCCTTGCCCAACGGGTTGCACCTGCCTCCCATCCGGACGGTGTAGCCGAGCGCGGCGCCGACCAGGGCGCCGATCGTGTACCGCGATGAGACCCCAGCGGCCCGGTGTGCCAGTGCTGGGCTGCACCGCGCCGCTGGCCGGGCCGGCTGCTCTAGCGGGCGAGTGTGACGGTGATGGGTGTGTCGGAGCGCTGGCCGAGCTGGTCGGCCAGTGCGTCGCGCTCGACAGCGTCGATGCTCAGGCCCCAGCGGATCTTGTCGGCGATCCAGTCGGTGACGTACTGGCAGCGGTAACCGGCAGCCGGGGAAAGCCAGGTGGCGGGATCCTGCATGCCGGCTGGCTCCGGCTGGAGGCGTTCGTGAAGGCCGTACTCGACGGCGGGGCCGCCACGTGGACGCACCCGTCCAGCGCGCGGGACGTGCGCGTCCACTCGGCCCGGAACGATCCGCTCACCCACCGGGTGCGGCTGGGAGCGGTGGTGGACGACCAGAAGAACCCGCACAGCTATTGCGCTGCCGGCCTCGGGATCGACCCGGCGATGCCGGGCAGCTCGCTGCTGGCCGTCGGCCGTCCGGGGCGGGCAACACAGCGCTGACGATTCGGCCGATCACTGAGGTTCTTCAGCGGTGCCGCTCCGGGATGAGTACGGCTTTGGCAATTGACGTCGCATGTGGTTGCAGCGGGCGGGACGGAAGATCCTCCAGGACTTGAGGTGGGCAAGGCCGCGCTCCGAGACCCGGCGAGCGGGAGTTGACCCTCCCCTTACGTCAGGCTTGAGGCTGTGTACCGACGAAAGGGCAGGTGGATGAGCTACTCCGTGGGGCAGGTCTCGGCCTTCGCCGGGGTGACGGTGCGGACACTGCATCACTACGACAAGGTGGGGCTGCTCTCGCCCAGTGACCGCAGCCACGCCGGATACCGGCTCTACAGTGAGGCTGACCTGGTCTGTCTCCAGCAGATCCTCTTTTACCGTGAGCTCGGCTTCCCTCTCGACGAGATCACCGCGATCTTCAAGGATCCGCAGGTGAACCCCTTGGAGCGGCTCCGGGCCCGACAGCGGCAGCTGAGTGAGGAGATCGCCAGGCTGCAGCGGCTGGCCGAGGTGGCGGAACGGGCGATGGAGGTCCAGAAGACCGGGGTGTCCCTGACTCCTCAGGAACGCTTCGAGGTCTTCGGTGAGATCACCTTCGATCTGAGTTATGCCACCGAGGCAGAAGTGAAGTGGGCGCACTCGGATGGACAGCGCGAGGCGATGGCGCGCGCGGCTGCTCACACCAAAGAGGATTGGCGTCAGCTCATGGGCGAGGCCGCCGCCTGGCGCGCGGAGCTGCTCGCGGCCTTCGACGAGGGGGAGCTGAGCAACGGCGAGCGGGCCATGGACCTCGCCGAGGAGCACCGCTTGCACATCTCACGATGGTTCACCTCCTGCCCGCCCGACATGCACCGGCGCATTGCGGACGACTTCGTCGCCGACCCGCGCGCATTCGCTCTGGTCATACCGCCGTCGCAGCAACGCCCGGGCCTGGCCGCCTATACGCGCAAGGCGGTTCACGCCAACGCGGCCCGCCGCGCAGGTGGCCGTACCGATTCCGAGGAGGACCAATGAGGATCCTGATCGCCGCAGCCGGATCGCGCGGCGACGTCGCGCCCTACACGGGTCTGGGTGCCGCACTATGCCGGGCCGGATACGACGTTACCCTCGCCACCACAGATACATTCGCATCCCTCGTACGCGACGCAGGGCTGGAATTTCGGAGCCTCCCCGCCGACACACGGGTGCGTGGCAGCGTCGCAGGCAAACGTGAACTTATGCGCACTGCTGCCGCGTTCATCACCGAACTGGGTCAGGGCTTCGCCGACGTGATGGACGATGGCACGGACCTGCTCCTGCTGTCGACCACCACGGCTCCGCTCGGCTGGCACCTCACCGAGGCCACGGGCACACCGCTCGTCGGTTCTTCCACAGTCCTCGCCATGACCGCCGGAGTCCTCTTCGTGCATCCATGGTCCGGTCGGGACGGCGGGGGCGGTGACGACGACGCGAACAGCGGCCGGGTGAACGGTGCGACAAGGAGCGTCGAGGACCGGGCGAGCGCCCATGCCGCAGTGAAGGTCGTCTCGGTGGAGAACATCGACGGCGGCTACTACGGCTGGGTCTTCGACCGCCCGCACCGGTTCAGCAGCGCTGAACTGACGCACGTGCCTTTGGACTACGACAAGTACGTGGCCTGGTTCCGGGACAGGGGGGCCGTTCCCGCCTACGGGCGGACCGATTTGCTCACCCTGGAGGGCAACAGCTCACAGCCGGTCGAGATCAACGGACTGCAGGTGGACAAGCGGTGTCGGCCGCCTCTGTCGGGTGCCGCGTTCGTGAACCCCAATGCCGGGGCGGACGACACCATTCGCCTGGCACTCGACCTGGACGAGCCGATTCCCACACCCAAAGGCCTCGAGAGCGACGGCACCACCTCGCCCAACTACTTCACGCGGCACACCATCTCCCTCAAGCGCGGGGAACGCGGCAAGATCGTCATCATCGCCACTTCACAGCGGAACTACTGCGAGTACACGCTGAACCTCAAGGTGACCGCCGGGGACCGCACGCTCACGCAGTCCGTCAAGGACAACGGCAAGCCGTTCGCCGTCTCGGCGTGGCAGGAGTCAAGCGGCAGCCACCCCTACAGCAAGTATGCGACCGTCTATGTCGGTGGTGTGCTGAACGTGTGCCACGGCGGCAGAGGCTTCCGTGAGGTGGACCCGAAGTCGTACGAGACGACCACCAGCGGATGCTGAGCCAGCCCGCTGGACATTGTCCAGTAAACGATCTTGGGCGGGTTCGCGGAGCCAGAGGATGAGTGCCGCAAGGTGGAGTGCTGCCTTATGGCGGGCGGCCAGTTTGTCGAAGCGGGGGGCGATTGCGCGGAACTGCTTGAGGTGGTTGCAGCGTTCGACCACGTTGCGGGCCTTGCAAAGCTCTCGGTCGAAGGCCGGCGGCCTACCGCCGGCCTGACCGCGCCGCACACGGTTGGCCTTCTGATCCGCCCGCTCCGGGATCACCGCCCGGATACCCCTGCGCCGCAGCGGCTGGCGGATCGCCCGGGACGAGTAACCCTTGTCCGCGGTGACCGCGTCGGGCCTGCGGCGGGGCCGTCAGGCTCCGGTCCGGGGCACCCTCACGCCGTCCATAGCCTCGTCAAGCACGGTGGAATCGCTGACGTTGCCGGGCGTGACGACGACGGCCAGGGGCAGGCCACGGCCATCGCAGGCGAGATGGACCTTGGTGGTCAGCCCACCGCGGGACCGGCCGAGCACCTGGCCGGCCGTCGCGCATGCCGGATCTTCCAGTTCGTCCCCTGCCGCCGCCCCTGTTTGCGGGTTCCGGCGGCGTGCTGGTGGGCTCGGTTGATCGTGCAGCCGACCGAAACCGTCCATTCCACGGTTCCGACGGAGTCGTCCCGGACCTGGACCTGCTCGAGCAGGCGGCCCCAGGTGCCGTCCGTCTCCCAGCGGGCAAACCGCTCATAGGCCGTCGGCCACGGCCAGTGGCGCTCCGGCAGGTCACGCCAGGGGGTACTGGTCCGCAACCGCCACAACATCCCGTTGATCACCTGCCGGTGATCCCGCCACGGACGCCCTCGCCCGTCAACACCCGGCAACAGCGGCGCTATCCGCGGTGAAGCCTCGTGCAACCTTTCGGCCCCCCTACTGGTCTCGTGTTCGGTGGACCCCACGCGTCACTCGGGAGACTTTCAGTGAACGAGGTGGGGCCGTCGAGAACCAGCGGCCACGCACCCTGTGCCCCGGCCGATTGAGCCCGCTGTCTGCGCGATCACAAGGAGCCCCGACACTCATGCCCGTCCGCACAACGGCTACGCTCGCCACCTTCGTGGTAGCGGGCCTCATCCCCCTCACTCTGCCCACCGCGGCAGCGAGCGCCGCGACCGCGCGGTACGGCGACGACTTCAACGGAGACGGGTACCGCGACTACGCGTACTCGAGCTTCAGCGCAAGAGGGGGCGGCGGTGTCACCGTGGTCTTCGGTACTGCCACCGGGCCCGGCCCCAGGCAGCAGCGCATCACTCAGGCGAGCCCTGGCGTGCCCGGTTCCGACGAGGCCGACGACATGTTCGGCGAGGTGCGGGCCGCCGCGGATTTCGACGGCGACGGTTACGGCGACCTCGCGGTGGCGGCGACCGGCGAGAACCATTTTCAGGGCGCCGTGACGATCCTGTGGGGGTCTCCCTCCGGCCTGTCCACGGGTACGGCTCTGCCGAACAAGCACCCGGGTCGCAACAACTACATGGGCAAGGACCTGGCGACCGGCGACTTCAACGGGGACGGCAAGCAGGACCTGGCTGTCATCAACGAGTCCATGACCTACGTCTACCGCGGCCCCTTCAAGCGCACCGGTACCACCGGTACCGTGACCAAGCTCGACAAGACGTCGTCCTTCTACGCCACCGCGCTGATCTCCGGCAAGGTCAACGGCGACAAGAAAACCGACCTCGCGATCATCGGTGACGTGGTCAGCCCCGAATACATCGCGTCCGACGTCTGGTTCATCAAGGGAGGCGCGAGCTCACTCACCCCCGGCAAGAGCCTCCGCCTGGAGTCGGAATCCGGCAACGGCGGCAGCTCCGAACGCGGCGGCGACGGTGTCATCGCCGACTTCAACAAGGACGGCTACGGCGACATCGCCGTCGGCACCCCCCTCTACTCGAAGCACAAAGGCCGAGTCAGCGTCTGGTACGGCTCGTCCGCCGGCCCCTCCCGGAGCACCCGCCTCACCCAGTCGACCAGTGGCGTCACCGGATCTCCCGAGAACCGGGACGATTTCGGCTCATCCATTTCGGCGGGTGACGTCAACGGCGACGGCTACGCGGATCTCGCAGTCGGCGTGCCGGGCGAGGAGATCGATGACCACGAGTACGCGGGCGGTGTGCACATCTTCAAGGGGCGGGCGGGCGGCCTGTCCGGTGCCGGCTCACAGTGGTTCGCTCGCAACACCCGCGGTGTCCCGGGTGCGTTGACGGCCGACGACCAGTTCGGCGGCCTGGTACGGCTGCGCGACACGGACGGTGACGGAACGGCCGACCTGTACGTGAGCGGTGCCGGCGATCTGCGGCTGCCCGGTTCAGCCGGCGGCATCACCACCGCGGGCGCGACGGAATACCACGCGGCGCCCATCGACAGCTTCCTGCAGTGATGTGGCGTAGCTGACTCGTATGGCTGCACCAGCTGCTCCCGGGCCTCGCTGATCAACTGCTCGATCCGGGAGCGGAGCGTCCACCGTGGCCCGCCACCGGGTGCCCGGGCCGCCCGACTGCTGGGCGGGCCGCCGTGACGCGCAACTGACCGGCCATCGTGGCGAGCTGCTGCTCCCGCCTCAGCCGCCATGGACCGCCCCATCGACTACATCCAGTAGCTCAAGCTCGGCGGCCGTCGCCCCGAGAGCAGGCAACTGGAGGTCAGTGAGATCAGCAGCAGCATGAAACTGCTCGCCAGACGACGGGTGCTGTGGCCTGGGCTGATCCGGGCGGCGTGGGGTTTTTTGCGGGTGTGGGCGAGGTGGCAGGCGCGGCCGACATGGAGGAGGGCGGTGGTTCTGCCGGCCGTGGCGGGTCCGGTGACGATGAGGGAGGGCCGCGCGGTGGTCTGCTGGTGGCGGCCGAGGATCATCAGGGTGCGGGCCTGGGTGGCGAGCTTGCTGATGGCGGGGGTGCGGATGGTGACGAAGCTGGAGTGGTAGGCGAGGCGTTCTTCGATGCTGCGGGGCGGGTCGCCAGGCTGGGCGGGGCGGTGGTGGCGAAACGGTGCCAGCCCTGCCAGGTGGTCAGGGGCCGGGACGGCTCGGCCGTGTTGTCGCTGTCTCACCCAATCTGGGTTGGCGTCTCACAGAAGCTCGATCACCATGGCTCCCCTCCCAGAAGGTGGCCATGCGGTCGAATCCAGAAGTGCTGCAGCTGGTCAGCTGTCACCGCGTTACTGATCGGGTGAGTTCCGGAGCACAGTGACGTTGTCGACGAGAGCTGTGAGCCGCTCCAGGATCCGCTCGTTCAACCCGTTTCTCATTCGCCGCACTTCGGCTAGGACTTGTCCGGCCGATCATGTGACTACTCCGCACTCGTGTCGTTGATGTGGACATGGGGCGGGGCGATCTGACGGATGCCGAGTGGGA
>NZ_JBVKBI010000049.1:0-12772 GCF_055639035.1 Streptomyces sp. NPDC107654 | reverse complement strand
CCAGATACGACAAGCGCGGTTACGTCTTCCTCGGGACCGCGACCGCCGCAACCCTCGTCATCTGGCTCCGGGCATGATCGGCCGGACAAGTCCTAAGCGCATGCAGCGGCACCACTCAGCGCGACGAGTCTGTGGACGACATAGCCGAGGCGGTCCGTGACCTACAGGACGCGCTCAAGGACGAGATGGTGGCCGGCAGGACCGGCGATGCCCGAGACGAGACCGAGAACGTGCAGCGACTCGCGCAGGAAGAGAGTGGTCGGCTCTCGAAGCTCTCGCGGCGTGCGCCCACCGAAACGCGGGACTTCGCCGCCGCAGCCGAGGCATGGTCCAGGGCGATCGCAGCCTCGCACAAGGCCATCCTTGAGCGGGTCGACGAGTCCACCCTCACGCGCTTCGTGATGAACGAACGTCTGGCAACCGAGAAGATGGACGCCGAGGCAGCGGAGCTCGACGTGAGCCCGTGGCTCAAGCTGGATCAGTACTAGCGGCGTCCGTTCCTCGACTCGCTCGGTGCCCGGCGCAGGTGCATCCGGTGGATCCACCTGGTACCCGTGGAAATCAAACCCGAATCACACCGCGGGCTCCAGCGCTGATCAGAGCGCTTCGCGGTTCTCCTTGGGCGCCTCACCCGACTTGTGTACCGGTGGCAACACACTCCACGGGAAGTTGATCCACTCGTCGGTCCGCTTCCACACGTACTCGCACTTCACGAGGGAGTGGGACTTCTCATAGATCACCGCGGAGCGCACCTCGGCGACGGTGTCGAGACAGAAGTCGCGGACGAGCTTGAGGGTCTTGCCGGTGTCGGCGACGTCGTCGGTGATCAGGACCCTCTTGTCGGAGAAGTCGATCACGTTGGGGACGGGGGCCAGCATGACCGGCATCTCCAGGGTCGTCCCCACGCCGGTGTAGAACTCCACGTTCACGAGGTGGATGTTCTTGCAGTCGAGGGCGTAGGCGAGCCCCCCGGCGACGAAGACCCCACCGCGGGCGATGCTGAGCACGATGTCGGGCTCGTACCCGTCGTCGGCGATGGTCTGCGCCAGCTCGCGGATGGCGGTGCCGAACCGCTCGTAGGTCAGGTTCTCCCGCACGTCTGCGCTGCTCATGCTGTTGTCGCCCTCACACCTGGGTCCGATGGAAATTGAGGAAGGACCGCGAGGCGGTCGGCCCGCGCTGCCCCTGGTACCGGGAGCCGTAGCGCTCACTGCCGTACGGGTGCTCGGCGGGCGAGGTCAGCCGGAACATGCACAGCTGCCCGATCTTCATCCCCGGCCACAGCTTGATCGGGAGCGTCGCGAGGTTGGACAGCTCCAGGGTGACGTGCCCGCTGAACCCGGGGTCGATGAACCCGGCGGTGGAGTGGGTGACCAGCCCCAGCCGCCCGAGCGAACTCTTCCCCTCCAGCCGGGAGGCGAGATCGTCGGGAAGCGTGATCACCTCGTAGGTGGAGGCGAGCACGAACTCCCCGGGATGCAGGATGAACGGCTCATCGCCCTCGGGCTCGACCAGCCGGGTCAGGTCGGCCTGTTCGACGGAGGGGTCGATATGGGGGTACCGGTGGTTCTCGAACACCCGGAAATACCGGTCCAGCCGCACGTCGATGCTCGACGGCTGCACCATGGATTCGTCATAGGGATCGATCCGTACCCGCCCGGCGTCGATCTCGGCCCGGATGTCCTTGTCTGAGAGAAGCACGTAGCGAGGATACGCAAGGCGCGCGAAGCCTTCGCAATCCGAAGGACTCCGCGCGCCCACAGTCACGAACCGACTACAACCGGTCCTCTCGCCCTGCCTCTACCGCTTCTCCAGAACAACAGGCACGGCACTGCGGAGCCGGGCACAGCGCGGGCACCGCACCAGACGGCCGGGGCCGAGCCGGCCGGCCTGCTGCATCGGGAACGAAGCGGTGCTGAAGACGTGCCCGTCCGCACATCGGACGACGGTGCGTTCCATCAAGTCCCTCAAGTCCCTTCCCCAAGAGCCGCGTCCGGCGTTGCTGCCCGGACGACAAAAGCCACATTACGGGATCAAAGAGACGACTCTCCACGCGGCACTCCGGCCCTCCCCCAGGCCTCCACGGTACGCCCCAACTCCGGCCACCCACAGCCGGATCCCACCTCTGAAACACGCTCAGCCCCCCGGAATCCGAACACCAGGAGCCCACGATGATGTAGAGTGAGCAAGGTCCGGACACCGGCCCCTCCGGGACCCCGTCCGTACTTACGCGGGTGTAGTTTAATGGTAGAACATCAGCTTCCCAAGCTGAGAGCGCGAGTTCGATTCTCGTCACCCGCTCTGTGATTAAGGCCCAGGTCAGAGACCTGGGCCTTGTTGTTGTGTCCGGTGATCGAGGCCGCCGGCGACCTCTTCTTGCCGCTCGTCGTCAGAGTGCCGCTGGATCAGCGCGGCATTCTCGGAGGAATGCCCGGCACGGACCATCGTGTCCTTGAGCGTGGCACCGGGTCGGGTCGAGAGCGCGTGCCCGGTGTGGTGAAGGTCGTAGAACCGGGAGCCCTCCGGCATGCCGACGATGCCCCTCGCCAGTGGTGATACGGATGGTGGCATGCGATGGGTCCGGTCGGCGGCCCGTAGATGCCTCGGTGGCGCATGGTCGGATCTCCGGGGATTGCTCCTCCCCGACGGATCGTGACAGGTGGGCCCGTATCTGGTGAGCTCGGTGACCCGGTAGGGAGGCGTCGAATCACGTGGCCTGAGGGGGCATGGGCTTGCCGGTCAGGCAGGGCGGGCACAAGCACGTGCCTGCCATGCGTTCGGATTGCCCGATATATTTCGTTCAACTCCTTTGTCATGCGTGAGTTGTCTCAACCTCGCACTGAGTCCCCTGTTCCTGTAGGTGGTACGTGCGTACGAAGACTTAACTGTTCTCTGCTGCAATTGCTGAAGCGCCGAACGCCACGGGGGAGCACGGAACATGGGCATCATGCTGCCGGACATCGTCGACCAGGCACTCGACCTTGCGGGCATCGACTGGCCGAACGTGGACGAGGACGACTACACGGATATGGCGGACTCGCTCCGTGAGTTCGCGGACAAGTTCGAGGGCCACGGCGGCGATGCGCACAAGGTGATCACGCGGATCCTCAGCTCCTCGGAGGGCTGGGCGGTCGACGCCATGGAGCAGCACTGGTCGTACGTGAAGACCAGTCACCTGGAGAAGATCCCGGATGTGGCACGGACGTTCGCGTTCGTGTGTGACCGGATCGCCGAGATCATCATCGCGATGAAGACGAAGGCAGCGGTCGAGCTGACCGTTCTCGCCGGGACGATCGTCACCGAACTCGCCGCGTCCGGTGTCACCTTGGGTATCTCGGCCGCTGCTGCCGCGGGCGAGGTCGTCTTGATGCGGCAGCTCGTGAAGAGGCTGGTGAAGGAGGCGATCGAGGAGATCGTCGCGGAGATCACCGCCAAGCTGGCGGAGCCGGTCACGGCGAAACTGGAACAGCTCGCCGCCGATGCGGCGCTCGATCTTGCCGAGAGTGCGTTCCACCCCAGCGGCGGGGGGAGCGGCACTCCGGGTGGCATGACCCTTGCCTCCGCGGGCGGCGGGGGCGGGGGCGGCGGTGCGGGCAAGCGGACCCGTATCGACCACGCTGAGTTCGAGGACGGTGCCGGCAAGCTCTTCCTCCACGGCGGGGACCTCGGCAGCAAGGCCCATATCCATCTGCGCAAGGCGAAGGGCGCGTTCGGTCGGACGAAGGGCCGGGACGGGTTCACCAAGTCCTTCGACCACGCCCTGGAGAAGGCGCTCGACGCCGCCACCAAGTCGGTCACCCGTACGGCCAGGCACATCAGCGACGAGATCCCACAGCGCGTGAAGGCAGCCTCCCGGCACCAAAAGGAAATCGACCACAAGATCGGCAAACAGGCTGACGGCATCAACGTGAACAAGGTCGATCCGCGCGGTTCAGCAGGCGGTGGCGGCGGAGGGGGCGGGAACGGCGGTGGCGGCGGAGGGGGCGGCGGGAACGGTCCTCGGCGCATGAACCCGCAGCCCGGCTGGCACGGCAGAAGCGCCGGTCAGATGCGGCACTACCGTCGTGACGCCATGCAGGTCGATCACCTCGGCCCGGAAGATCAGCGTCGGGCGCTGATCCAGGAGGCGAAGGATCTGGCGGACGAAGCACAGAAGGCTCCCAACGGGGCGGACGGGCAGCCTGTGCTGGGCAAGGGCAGAATCAAGCAGGGGTGTTCGGGAGCCTTGCTGCACGAAGGGATCCTGACGGGACACACCAGTGTGTCGAGGCTGAAAAAGAATCCCCAGAACCCGGATCCGCAAGAGAATCTGGATACTCATCCCGCCCTGCAGTCCGTCCTGGACGACGTCGACCGACAGACACAGGCCGAGGGTGGAAATACGGGTGTCGGGCACGGAAAGTGCGCTGAAGTGGCGCTGATCTCCGACCGACTGCACGCTATATCAGAGCGTGACGGTGTCGACATACGGGCCACCGATGACATCAGAAGGGTGATGGAGGGAGCACAGGTGCATACGCGGCAGATCGGCGACATGAAACCGGACAAGCCTGGATTCTTGAGCCACGGGGAGTACAAGCCGCCCTGCGCCTCCTGCGCGCGCATGCTTCCGCTGATCGGCGTCACCGCTGTTTGACCTGGAAAAGGATAAAAACTGTGTCCGCATTGAAGTCGCCCGAGGCAGTTGACGCCTGGCTGGCGAAGGCCGGATGGCACCCGGGCCGTAGGTGTGACGACCTTGCCGCCACCGAGATCGAGGGCTGTCAGGCATCATTCCGCAGGGACGGCGGCAGTCTTGACGTCATCCAGCCCGCTCTCGATTTTCTGCGCGAGCATGTCGGCCTTGTGGCACCCCTGCACGACTCTCCCGAAGACACCGTGATGTTCCTTCCGGCCCTCATGTACCGGGGCGCAGCGGAAGACGTTCAAGAACTCGCCGACGGACTGGGGAAAAAGGTCTTCCCCGTCGCGCACGACACGTACGACGGCGGCACGATCCTCATGGACGAAGCGGGGCGGTTCTTCTACCTGCATCACAGCGGCGAGTACTTCCTCGGAAATGACAAGTACTCGGCGTTCATGAATTACTCGCGTGGCTATCCGCTCGAACACGCGGAGGACTACTATGCCTGAGCATATTCCGATGACCGCCGCGTCCCTGCTGGCGAACGGCAAGATCTTCAGCCAGACCGACCTCGACCCGGATTCGGACCCGGATCTACATCCTGCGGTTTCCGAGTTTTTTCAGCAGCTTCCTGCCGCACAGCGGGAACCGTTCATGGGTTACTGCGCGGAGAGCGCACTTATCTCCGATCAGTTGTGGGGCTTGGACGAGCAGCTTCCGAGCGGGGGGAGAACGACCCTCGACGATGCGACGGGGCATTTTTCGGGGTCGGCCATAGTGACGAGAAAGATTCGCCCCGAAGGAGATCCGGAGCACGGACGTCATGCGAAACCGTGCCGATCTTGCACAGCTCTGCTGAAGCGTCTCGGCATCGAAGTGGTGGACGAGTGACTCAGCACCACCGGGCTGCGGAGAGGATCGGTTGGACCGCAGGGAGGAACGTCGAGCAAGAGGCGATGCAGGCAGCGCTGCGGCTTGCAGCAATGGCGGAGAGCTACGGAATGTCTGTGTCGCTGTTTCCTGCCGCCAAAGCCTTTCTGAGTGAGTTCTACGGCCTCGATCACCGGCCGGTGGAACCGGGCCGGGAGGTGGCCTCTATCGGGTTTTCCATCGATCCGGAGAAGGCCAGGTTCCAGCTCATCAAGTTGGACCACCTGTCCGCCGGGCTCCGCGTGGCTTTGTTCCCGGTCGGCGTGACCGAAAACGACTCCGTGCTTGCTGTGGGTGAAGAGGGACAACTTCTCTCTTCCGGTCTCGGTGGCTCCTGGCACATGGGGGACAGTGCGCTCGAAGGCATCGAGAACATGATCACCGGGCTGGCTCCGCGCAGGCTTCGCGAAATCGCGCATGCCTGGGACTTGAAGTCGGCGGCGGCCGTCGGTCCCGTTGTCGGAGCCGTGCAGGCAGCGCTGACGGCCGTGTACGTGTTGCACCATCACGGTATTTACAGCGCCAGGAGCGTCTGCCTGACTCTGACCACTCTGCGTGGCAGTGGGGTCGAGATTGCCCGGCGGTCGATCGGCATACCGAATGGTCTCCTGGATGAGGCGCTGTCACCGATCGTTCGTGACGTGGAGGAGATCCTTGCGGCCCACGCCGACGGCGTGGGCTGCGAGGTGAAGCTGACCGTAGAGGTGCCCGGCGTGCATGCGGAAACCTCGCCCGGTCTGGTCAGGTTCTCGGCCCGGTTCGGACATGTGGCCATGCAGACCAACGACGTCGAGGCCAGCCTCCGCGTCGGAGCGGGTGCGCAAACCGGCAGCCTCCACGTACGAGTCGTCGACGCTCTGCGCGGTCTGAAGCAGATGTCATGAGAGGCGGGGCTCTGCTGAGGTGCTTGACATGCGAGCCGAGGTCACCCGGGACCGGGAGGGTCTCCCCGGCTGCCGCCGACATGGCACTACGGCGCCGTGCCCACAGCGTGCCCTTGAGAGCGGACAACAACGGTCAGCAGCGGTGCGAACGCACCCTCCCAGGACCGCCAGAGAATCGCATAACCGCAGGTCAACAGGGACGCGGTTGTCCAAGCGCCGTCGCTTCCCAAGCTGAGAGCGCGAGTTCGATTCTCGTCACCCGCTCCACGGCAAAGCCCCGGGTCAGCGACCTGGGGCTTGTTTGTTGTCCAGACCGTCCGCCTCCTGGCCGGCCGTCGACGCGATCTGAACCCTGATCACTGGCCGTGCCCCCCTGCTGACCGGTAATTTCGTGCGGCCAAGGACCTCACTGGAACCACCTGGTCGGTGGCCTCGGAGGGCGCGCATCACGGGGCGGAGCAAGCATGAAGGATCTTGTCGTGGGCGACGGCGAGCGCGAGACGGCGGTCCGGCTGGAGAAGCACCGGGCAGAACTGACCGGGTACTGCTACCGGATGCTGGGCTCATACGCCGAGGCCGAGGACGCCGTGCAGGAGACGATGGTCCGGGCCTGGCGTAACGTCGAGGGGTTTGAGGGGCGTTCGTCGCTGCGGTCGTGGGTCTACCGCATCGCCACCAACGTGTGCCTGGACGCACTGGCCGCCGGCAGGCGGCGGGCTCTGCCGATGGACCTCTCGGAGCCGTCGCCCGGAGCTTCGGCCCCGGGAGCCCCGCAGGAGTCCGCCATGTGGATCGGGCCCTGTCCCGGAGGGGACCCCGAGGCGGCGGTGGCAGCGGGCGAGTCGGTGCGGCTGGCGTTCGTCGCCGCACTCCAGCACCTCCCGCCCAGACAGCGGGCCACGCTGATCCTCCGGGAGGTGCTGGCCTTCTCGGCCCGCGAGGTCGCCGAGCTGCACGGCTCGACCGTCGCCTCGGTCAACAGTGCCCTGCAGCGGGCTCGTGCCACATTGGCCGCGCACCGCGGACCCGCCGACGACCCCGGTACCCGGCCGTCCGACGCCGTCCGCCGCGTGCTTGCCGAGCGGTACGCCACGGCCTTCTCCCGCTATGACATGGAGGAGCTGAGCATGCTGCTCCACATCGACGCCACGCTGTGTCTTCCCCCGTACGCGAAGTGGATGCGCGGGGTCCCCGACATTCAGGCGTGGCTGACCGGACCAGCCGTCGGCTGTCGCGGCTCCCGCCTGATCCCGACCACGGCGAACGGCACCCCCGCGTTCGGCCAGTACCGGCCCAGCCTCGACGGTACGGGCTACGAACCCTGGGCACTACAGGTCATCGAGTTCTCCGGCAACCGCATCACCGGCATCAACGCCTTCCGCGATGCAGAGCACCTGTTCCCGCTCTTCGGCCTGCCCGCACACATTGGCCCGGACTCCTCTCCTGACACCAGCGCCACCGATGGCCGCCACCTCCCGGGCTCGGCCCCTGTGTGAAGGACCCACACATGCCTTGGTCAGAGCACATCGTCGTCCGTGACGACGTCCGTATTTCCTGCCGCGACTGGGGCGGATCGGGGCTGCCCGTCGTCCTGCTGCACGGGCTGGCCGGCCACGCGGGCGAGTGGGACGCCATCGCCCGAGACCTGAGCCCCCGTTACCGGGTCGTCGCCGTCGACCAGCGCGGCCACGGTGCCAGCGAGCGCAGTCCGCGGGACGTGTCCCGCGCCGCGTACGTCGCGGATACCGTCGCAGTACTCGAACAACTCGGCCTCCGGCAACCCGTCCTGGTGGGCCAGTCGCTGGGCGGCCACACCGCCATGCTCGCCGCCGCCGCGTACCCCAGCCTCTTCCGTGCACTCGTCATGGTGGAGGCCGGGCCGGGCGGGCCGAACCATGACGTACAGACGGAGATCGGGGGGTGGCTCGATTCCTGGCCCAGGCCGTTCCCGTCGCGGGAGGCTGCCGTCGAGTTCCTCGGCGGCGGTCCGGTCGGCGAGGGCTGGGCGGCCGGCCTGGTGGAGCACGACGGCGGCTGGTGGCCGCGCTTCGACCGGGACGTGATGGTCGAGTCGCTGGCGGAGATTGCTCAGCGGTCCTTCTGGGACGAGTGGTTGAGGGTGGCCTGCCCGACCCTGGCCGTCCTCGGCCAGTCCGGCATCATCTCGTCGGGTGAGATTGACGAGATGCTCCGGCAGCGACCGGAGACGGTGGCTTTGAGCGTCCTCGGGACGGGACACGACGTTCATCTGGAGCGACCGGACGTCCTGCGGCACGTGCTCCGTGGGCTCCTTGGAGACGTCACATGATCTGCCATCCGCCGGACGGCGTGATCACGTTCCCGGTCACTGGCCTCTGTTCTCGGCGAGCGTGTGCGCGACAAGGGCGTTGGCGTGACCGTGTCCCAGGCCGTGCTCGGACTTGAGCCAGGAGACGAGCTCCATGTGCTTGGTCAGCGGGGAGGAACGGATGAGGTCCTTCCACTCGTGGATCGGGCGGCCATACTTCTTCTCGATGGAGGGGAAGTAGCTGGCGGGACCCTTTACCGCGTCTGTCATGGGATGTCCCCGTTCATATCGAAACGATCTTTGTGGTGTCGATGATGCCTGCCCGGTGCGGCAGGCGGCTAGCGGTTCGCCTGGGCTGTGGCCAGGCGGGCCATCACCGCGGTGAGCCCCAGCAGGCCGAGGCCCGCACCGACGGTGAAGGCCAGGACGGAGGCAGCGGAGGCCATGAAGCCGGCGAGAACGACCACAGGCACGAGGCGCGAGGCGCGAGCCCAGCGGCGGTGGCCCCGTGCGGCGAGCGGGCGGGCCAGGACGACGAACGCGGCACACAGGGCGAGGTAACCGGCCATCCCGGCCGCCATGTGCACGGCGCCGTGCCCGCTCATCGCCGTCGCGTCCGCAGAGCCTTCGGGGAATCCCGCCCCGGCGTCGGCTGGGAAGAGCGCGGCGGCCCAGAACGAGGCACCGAAGACACCGACCAAGACCGGACCCCAGGTTCCTCCCGCGCCTTCACGCAGCACGCGGCGCAGACCAGCCGCACCCGCTATCAGCAGCGTTCCGGTGAGCAGGAAGTTCACCGTCTGGATCCAGCCCGCCTCCCCAAGGGCGAGCTGACTGATCGCATTACGGGTGAAGCCGAACCCGTCCCGCGCGAAGCCCTGAGCGACGCCGGCCAGGAGGAACAGCGGGCCCGCCACCACGCCACCGACCAGAGCCCTCCGCGTCACAAGTCCAGACGCGGGCGCGACAGGAATGGCGTGCTGGGGAGCGCTGAGCATGTGGGTCATGGACGGGCCTTCCTCGCGTCGATGTTGTCACCCTTATGGCAGGTAAGAGGCCATATGTAGGCTCAAGCATGCATCGGCGACGTCGAGGAGTTCGCCGACGCCGTTACCCGCGTCGCCGCCGGATCCATGGTCATTGACCCCGAAGTCGTACGCCAGCTGCTCGCCCGCCGCCTCGTCGTCACCGAGGCCGCCGTCGCAGCGCACATCGTGAGCATCCTCCTGAAGCTCGAACTCTCGCCAACCGTCCCCGACGACCACAGTCGCGTCCTGGCGGTACTGGCCTATCTGCGAGCCTGAGCCCACCTGCCGCGCACGGGCCTGCAGCGCCCGCACCCTGGCGCCAGGCGACAGATCGTTCTCGACCCGGAGGTACCGGGGCGTAGTCACTGACGCCGTCGAACCCGGCGGGGGCCCAGCCACCGCCCTATGGAACGAGCCTCGCCCCGGCCGACAGCCGCACCACCTGGTTGCGCAGGCAACGTCGCCTGTGTGGGCCTTGCTGAGGCGGCGTCCGAGCCACCTCTCCACAGGAGAGACGGGCGCGTCGACCGGCCTGACCCGAGGCCGTGCCCAATCCGTGCCCGTAAGAGCGGGCAACCACGGTCAACAGCGGTGCGACCGAGCCTGTGCAACAGCACCCACACTACGAATCCGCGCAGGTCAGCAGCCCCGCAGCCGCGCAAGCGCCGTCGCTTCCCAAGCTGAGAGCGCGAGTTCGATTCTCGTCACCCGCTCCAGCGTGAGGGCCCAGGTCAGAGACCTGGGCCCTTTGCTATCGGGCAGTGATCTCTTCGCCGACGGACTCTATGTGGTCATCCGGCTCCAGTGGCTCCGAGGCGCAGACGCCGTCACACGCACGCCGGGCACCTCCACGGCCGGCTTCACCTCACAGCCCAGGCCGCCGGCGTGGACCGCAAGGACCTCCTCCACGTCGAGAACGATCGGCGGCAGTCCTCGTCCAGGACACCATTCGGCATGCCGATCGACCGCCGGGCGATTCGACCCCACTGGCACGCAGATTGGCCAGAGTCAGGCAGACGTTCCTGCCGCTGTGGATGCCGTGATGGTGCAACACATATACGGCTGTCAGCGCTGCCTGCACGCTCCGACAACGGGACCGACGGCCGCCGCTGACCTTCCGTTCCAGGCATGCTCGGCTTCGCGGAGCCGCCGTGGAGCCAGCCCGGTCCCACCGGCCGGTGTTCGAGGCCGTAGAAGTCACTCAGACCCGGTCTGAGCCGTTCCGGACGCACCCTTGCGCGCGAACCACGCCGACGGCGCTGCGGTGTGGCAGCGACCTGCCGGAAGCTGCGGCCCGAGGCGGACACCGCGCCCGGTCTGATCGCGTTCTCGGCCCGGTTCGGACATGGGGCTACGCAGGCCCACGACGTCGAGGTCAGCCTGCGTGTCGGAGCGGGTGCGCAGACCGGCAGCGTCCACGCACGCGTGGTCGCCGCTCTGCGCGGTCTGCAGCGGATGTCATGAGAGGCGGGGCTCTGCCGGGGTGCTCGACGGAGGACGCGCGGTGCTGCAGCCGGGAGTGACCGTCGACCTCTGACCAGGGGCTCCGGCTGACACGTCCGGGAACGCGGCAAGAGGGTCGGCGCGGCGGGCCAGGGCGAGGAGGGCGCGCAGGGGGACTCGGCGAGGCCGAGGCGCGGGTGCCACTGCGCCACGATGCTGACGAGGTGGAGGGATCCGACGAGCCGGAGCGTGACGAGTTCCCCCTCCTCCAGCTCCCGCGCCACGGCGAGCCTCGGCAGAAGCGAGACGCCGTGCCCGTGCCCGGTCGGCCGCAGCAGAGCCGACAGCGAGCCATTGACCACCGACAGCCGCGCCTCCGCGAGCAGGTTCCGTCCGAAGTCGTCCACCAGCATCTGGGAGGTGCAGTCCGGCTCGGGGACGAGGAAGTTGTACCCGAGCAGCTGCTCCGGCGCCACCGACTCCAGCCGCGCCAGCGGATGGGCCGACGCCGCCACCAGTACCGTGCGGTCGTGCCCCACCACCGCGTGCGGGCCGAGCACCCGGGTCCCGTTGTCGTACTGGAAGACCAGGTCAACTCGCCGGCCCGGAACCGCCGTTCCAGGCGGCTCCGGTTTCCCACCGTGAGCTCCACGTCGGCACTCGCACCGGGACCGGCCGCGCCGTACTCCAGCGCCGCCAGTACTTCGGGCATCCATACGTGCGCAAGCGACTCCTGGGCGCCGAGGCGCAGCCTGGGCCGTTCGCCGAGCGCGGCCCGGCGCATCGTCTCCTCCAGCTCCAGTGCCTCACGCGCATGCGGCAGCAGGCGTTGCCCGGCCACGGTGAGCGTGGCGCCCGCCCCGGCACGCACCAGGAGGGCCGCGCCCAGCTCCGCCTCCAGCCGCTTGAGCTGAGCGCTCACACTGGACTGGGCGAAGCCCAACTGCCGTGCCGCAGAAGCGATTCATCGGCGACCGCGACGAAGGCGCGCAGATGGCGAGTGTCCACGCGTGTCAGCATGCCCTCCCGGTGTGCGTGATGCCTTTCTTCACCGGCCGGCTGGTGGCCCGGTACGGTGCCCGGCCGATCCTGCTGACCGGCTTGTCGGCATCCGTGGTGGCGGGCGTGCTGCTGTTCCTCGCCACCGGCCTGCGCCCTCCGCTCGCCCTGGTCATGATGGCCGAGCTCGCCCTCGCCGCCACCGGCACCCTCTCCATCCCCGGGGCCGCCGCCGCGATGGGTGCGTCCGCACCGCCCGAGTACGCCGCCACCAGCCAGGGCGCGCTCAACGGCATCCGTCAGGCCGGCTCGGCCCTCGGCGTCGCCGTGTTCGGCACCCTGGGCGCCCTTCCGAGGGCGGGGGTGGTCCTCGCCGCCGTCGGCCTGATCGCGGTTGCAGTCGTCGCCCGTACCGACGCCCGCAGCTGAGAGCCGTCGTGACATGCAAAAAGGGCCCACACCGAGACGGTGTGGGCCCTTTTTCAAAATTTGTTCGGCGGCGTCCTACTCTCCCACAGGGTCCCCCCTGCAGTACCATCGGCGCTGTGAGGCTTAGCTTCCGGGTTCGGAATGTAAC
>NZ_JBVKBI010000048.1:0-13850 GCF_055639035.1 Streptomyces sp. NPDC107654 | reverse complement strand
CCGCCAGATCCAGTACCGCAGCAACCTCATCAACGGCTGCCTCACCGAAACCGGACTCACATTGACGACATCACGGCAACAACGTCAGTAGACGCCGTTCCTGACGGCGGACCGCCGGCCGCCGAAACCGGTGGTCCGCTTGCAGGACTGGTCGGTACGGTGAGCCGGTGCGCTTCCACGCCATGGCCTACTACAAGTCGCACTACGCGTGCGTCTCGTGCCGTGTCAGCTTCGAGCAGCATGCCTGTCCGCAGCGGGAGTACCTGTGCCCGAACTGTTCTCAATCCCTCATGTGCGCTGGTCACGACTTCGCTCCGCCGCCCAGGCGTGATGCCCGCAGTTGGTCTGTGGTGGCCGCGGTGCTGGGTGAAGGGCTGCGCTACGAAGGGTTGTCGGACTGCGGGTGCGGCAAGGAACCCGAGTACCGCCCGCGGACACGCGCTGAACTGCGGGTCCGTCAGTCCGTTGCCGCGAGGGAGGGCCTGCCGCTGCCCGAGTCGCTGTCCCGACCGGACCCCCTCACCCCGCTGCCGGGCTGATCTCGCAGCTCAGCCGGTGCGGGGGCGATGACATGGTCTGAAGCCGCGTCACATCAGTGCCGGAAAAGGCCTGCACCCGCTGCCCAGCGAGCCACGCCAGGGCTTCGTCCGGGAACACCAGTTGTGGGGCTCCGAGACGGGCCGTGGGTGGCATGCCGGCGGGGCGGGCTCTTCTGGGAGGGGCGCGCCCGGGGCATACAATGGCGAAGTGATCTTCGAGCAGGCATCCCCGTTACTCCGACCGGAATCGTCCCGCGCTCCCGAGCTGCAGGTGGTGGCGCTTGACCCCGGGGATCCGCGGACGGAGACCGATCTCTACCCGCTGCTGCGTCAGCTCCGCCCCGGCCTGACCCCGGATGCGTTCAGGCGGCTGCTCGCCGACGGATTCGCGCAGGGACTGCGGTACCTCGTCGGCTACGCCGCCGACGGCACCCCGCTGGCCGCCGTCGGTTACCGCGTGCTGGCGACCAGCCGCGGCCGTATCGTCTTCGTCGACGACCTGGTGACGGCGGAGGAGGCGCGTTCGGGCGGCGTCGGAGGCGTCCTGCTGGGGGCCGTGGAGGACATCGGCCGGGCGGCCGGCTGCACCGCACTCGAACTGGACTCGGGCGTGAGCAACGCCGCGGCCCATCGCTTCTACCACCGGCACCGCATGAGCACCCTCGCCTTTCACTTCGCCAAGCCGCTCACTACAGAGACGGAGCGTTGATGGCTGCCCCGACCACGCAGTCGCCGCCGGACCTGCCACCAGACATGAATGCGGCCTACGTCATCGCCCCCGGCCCCGCCGAGGCGATCTGCCACGGTCGGCTTCCGCTGCCGGAGACCGGCCCTACCGATGTCCTGGTCCGGGTGCGCACGGTGGCCGTCAACCCCGTGGACACCTTCGTACGGTCCGGCGCCTATCCCACTCCCATGCCCTCACCGTTCGTCATCGGCCGCGACCTGGTCGGGGAGGTCGCGGCGGTGGGCCCCGGCGCGATCGGCTTCACGCCGGGCCGGCGTGTGTGGTGCAACAGCCTCGGACACGCCGGCCGACAGGGATCCTTCTCCGAGTACGCCGCCGTCGCCGCGGACCGGCTCTATCCGGCCCCGGACGGCGTGGATCCCACCGACCTCGTCGCCTCCGCCCACCCCGCCGCCTCGGCCTGGCTGGCCCTTTTCCGTCACGGGCGGCTGGAAGCAGGGCAAACGGTGTACGTCGGTGGCGGGGCCGGTAACGTGGGCTCCGCGGCGGTGGCCCTTGCGGCGGCCGCCGGAGCCCGTGTGGTCGCGACCGCGCGTCCTGAAGACGCCGACGCTGTACGGGCGCTGGGCGCCGCCGAGGTCGTCGACTACCACGCACCCGACGTGCCCGGACGGCTGCGAGAAGCCGCACCCGGCGGCTTCGACGTCCACCTGGACACCTCAGGGCACGACGAACTCGCCACCTCGATCGACTTGCTCGCCCATGCGGGGCGCCTGGTCGCCATGGTCGGCCTGCACGACACGCCCGTGCTGCCAGTGGGCCGGCTCTACACGCGCGACGCGAGTATCACCGGCTTCGCCATCAGCAATGCTTCCACCGCCGACCTCGCCCGAGCGGCCGCGGGCGTCGCATGGCTGCTGCGCACCACGCCCTGGCGGCCTCGCATCGCCGATCGCCTGCCCCTCTCCCAGGCCGCCGGGGCCCACCGGCGCATCGAGGGTGGCCATGTACGGGGGCGCCTGGTCCTCGACGTGTAGGGCAGAACGTCTCTCACTACCAAGAGTCGACGGTATCGGCGGCTACGACGGCCGGTTGGCCGTTGTGAGACCGTGCTCCATGCGGTGAGGCGGTTGGTGGCCGGCCCTGGGGCGGGATACGTGGCGCCCCCTGCGAACCCCCGGATGCACGCGTCGCCGTAGGGAGACGCTCGGGGTTCCGGTCGGCTATGCCCAAGTGGCGTTGCAGGTATGCCCAAGCGATGTTGCAGGCGGTGTTCGATTGCTGCCCGGCGGACGATGGTCTGGTTGCAAGCCGACCCGCCGTCAGGACCCTGCTGCGCCACATGGTCGGAAGCCGCTGCGCATGTTCCTGGATGAGGCCACGGCGACGGTGAAGCCCCGCTCGCGGTGGGCGCGCGGTCACCGGACTCCCTCCGCAGCCGTCCCGTACGGACCGGACCACCCGGCTTCCACCCTGATCAACTCGCGCTCCCCGGGCGCGATTTCAGCGGATGCCGACCGTGGGTCTCGCCGACCTTGACCAGTGTCCGCCGGACGGCGCGGGCTCGGCTCAAGGGCCGGGCCCGCGCGATTCGGACGCTGACCGAGGCGGCCGCCGCCTTCGCCTCCCGGCAGCAGGTCCCCGGACGAGCGACCGTCCGAGTGGGTCGAGGACCTGGGAAGTGGTCCCCAGAAGACGTGGTATCAGGCCACGTACCAACGAAACCAAGCCACTTACCCCGATTGCAAAGAAGTCTGTGCACAGAAACCTATGCAAAGAAGTCTTTGTTAACTAGCTTGGGGGCATGGAACATCCCGAGCAGCCCCCCCAGGTCCAACTGAACGCTCGCAACCTGCGAGGCGTCGCGCATCCGCTACGCGTGCGGATACTGACGGTTCTGCGGACGGAGGGACCGGCCACGGCCACGACGCTCGCCCGGCGCCTGGACCAGAACACCGGCGCGACCAGCTATCACCTGCGCCAGCTCGCCGAATACGGCTTCATCGTCGAGGCGCCGTCCCGCGGCGGGCGCCGCGAGCGCTGGTGGCAGGCGGCGCACGTCAACACGGTCGTACCGGACGACTCGGTGCTGGCCGACGGAGAGGGCCTCGGCTCCGCCTACCTGCAGGCACTCGGCCAGGTCTGGTCCGACGCGATGACGACCGCCATCGAAGCGACCGCCTCGCTGCCGCCGGAGTGGCGCGAAGCCCAGGACTTCGGCGATTACGTGCTCACACTCACCCCCGCCGAGGCCCAGGAGCTGTCGGCCGACATCCACCGGCTGCTCCGCCGACGCAACTCGGCGCCGGAACCCGCGGGTTCACCACTGCCCGAAGGCGCGGCGCGGGTCGCCTTCCAGTTCCAGTTGTTCCCGACCGGTGCGGACCGGCACGTCTCCCACCCCCCAGACTCGGAGTGAGAAAGATGACCTCTCGGCACGCGGCCGCCCAGCAGGCGGCGGACAGCGCTACGCGCACGCCCTCCCCGGACGCTCCGGCCGACGGCCCCCGGGTCCTTCGCGGACTGGTCGGCATGCTGTCGGCCAACGCGGCGGCCCTGTCGGCCAACCGGGTGCTCTCCATCGCCCTGCCCTGGTTCGTCCTGACGACGACCGGCAGCGTCGGCAAGACCGGCCTGGTCGCCTTCTGCCAGATCGTGCCGTACGTGATAGCGCAGGCGCTGGCCGGGCCGATCATCGACCGGATCGGCCCCAAGCGCATCAGCGTCGCCGGCGATCTGGCCTCCACCGTCGCGACGGCCACCGCCCCGTTGCTCTACCTCACGGGACACCTGTCCTTCGGCCTGCTGCTGGGACTGCTGGCCGTGGTCGGTGCGGCGGACGGCCCGGCCAACGGCGCCAAGGGGCTCTTCGTGCCGGCGGCGACCCGCGCGGCCCGAGTACCGCTGGAACGGGGGACCGGCCTGTCAACGGCGGTCGAGCGGACCGCGACGACGATCGGGCCGGCCATCGCCGGCGTGGTCGTCGCCTCCTTCGGCAGCCTCTACGCCCTGTGGATCACCGCCTGCCTGTTCGGCGTGTCCGCGCTGGTCGTCTCCACCACCCTCAGCGACCCCGCGCCCGAGCCGCACGAGGCGCCGGTCGAGGAGGCCGAGGGCTATCTCTCGCGGCTGCGGCAGGGCGCCGTGTTCCTGCGCGACGCCAGGCTGCTGCGGTCCATCGTGTGCATGCTCGCCGCCACCAACCTGCTCGACCAGGCGTTCATGTCCGTGCTGCTGCCGGTCTGGGCGAAGGAGACGGGCAACGGCGCGGAGGCCGTGGGCCTCGTGGTCAGCGTCTTCGCCGCGACATCGATCGTCGCCGCGCTCGTGACCGCGGGAGTGGGCGAGCGGCTGCCCCGGCGTGCCGTCTACCTGATCGGCTTCACACTGGGCGGCGTCCCGCGCTTCGTGGCCATGGCCACGGGCGCGCCGCTGTGGCTGGTACTCGCGGTGCTGGCGATGGGAGGCCTGGGGTCGGGGTTCGTCAACCCGATCGTCGGGGCCGTGACGTACGAGCTGATCCCCACCCCGCTGCTGGGACGCGTCAAGACGCTGGCCCAGGCCGTCACCTGGGCGGGCATCCCGTTCGGTGGGCTGCTGGGCGCGGGACTGGTGACGGTGGTGGGCACCTCGGGTGCGCTGTGGATCGTGGGCGGGCTCTACCTCGTCGCCATCGGCGTGCCGGCCCTGAACCGGGGGTGGTCGGACATGCGCAAGCGGACGGTGTCCGAGGCGAGTCCCGTCGGTACCGCGCACGAGAACGGGAGTACATCCGGTACGGCGCCCGCCCCCGGAGCGGAGGTGGCCGGGGCAGCCGCCTGAGCCGCGGTACGGAACCGGCACCGGCCGGGCGGGGGGACCGCCTCGGCCGGCGCGCCGGCTTCCTGTGCCCGTTCCGGCCGGTGTGCCCGTCTCCCGCGTCCACCCTGGCCGGGGCGCCTGCTCCCTGCGTCAGCCCCGGCCGGTGTGCCTGCCTCCGGCGCCCACCCTGGCTGGAGTGCCTGCTCCCTGCGTCAGCCCCGGCCGGTGTGCCCCCGCCTGCGCCCCTCGGCCGGCGTCCGCTCCGCGCGCCCGCTTCCCGCGCCCGTCTCACCACGGCGCGCGGGACTCCGCCCGGCGCTGAACGTCCACCTCGCCCCACGCCCGATGGTCGGGACCGTCGAAGCCCGAGGAGCAGGAGAGTCGACGCCCGGGGCAGAAGTACTCCACGCCTGAGCGGCGGAAGGACCCACGTCCGAGGGGCGAAGTACCTACGCCCGTGGGGCGGAAGGACCCACGCCCGAGGGGCGGAAGTGTCCACGTCCTGCGGGCAGAAGTAACCAGTTATCTCCTCAAGATCGCTCTGCGAGCATCGGATCCGGCTGAGTTTCCGAGGGGTTTTCGCGAACGGTCGACGACGAGGAACTGGTGGACACATGACGACGAATCCGATGATGGCCGCGGCCTCCGGACAGGTGGCCGAGCAGGGCGGTTTCTCCCCGGCTGAAGCCCGCATCGCCGCGGTGTGGCATGCGGTGACCGGTACCGAGGTGACCGCGGCGGAGGACGAATTCTTCCGACTGGGCGGAACCCGCTCGCAGGCTGCGGAAATGGCCCGCCGGATCGCGGAGGAATTCGGTTCGGAATTCGGCGCGGAAGTGCTGCCCGAGCCGTTGACGGTGCGGTCGGTGGCGTCCTTCCTCGCGGAGGAGGCCTTGCTGAGGGCCCGGCGACTGTTCGAGTCGTGTGCCTCCGACGACCAGGAGGCGGTGGACGCCATGGGCGCCCTGGTGGGAGCCGGGGTGTCGGACGACGCGCCCGTCATGTCCCGCGCGCCCCGCGACGGGCGTCCGCTGCCGCTGTCGTTCGCGCAACGCCGGCTGTGGTTCCTGGACCAGTTGGAGCCCGGCCGGGCCGAATACCTGATCCCCATGGGACTGCGCATCCGCGGCCCGCTGGACGTCCCGGCGCTGCGCGCGTCGCTGTCGGAGCTGGTGGCCCGGCACGAGGTGCTGCGCACCCGCTTCGTCAGCGACGTGGACGGCAACCCGGGTCAGGTCGTCGACCCGCCCCGGCCGCTTCCCCTCGCCGTCCACGACCTGCGGTCCGTTGCCGGAGATCACGCGCGCGAGGAGGCGGCCACCGCGCTCGTGGACACCGAGGGCTTCCGCCCGATGGACCTCGGCACCGGACCGATGGTACGCGCGCTGCTGATCCGGCTGGCCGACGACGAGCACCTCCTGTCCCTGACGGTGCATCACATCGCCTTCGACGGCTGGTCGGCGGGGGTGCTGTCGCGGGAGCTGACCGAGCTGTACGGCGCACGGGTCGCGGGCAGGGCCGCCGACCTGCCTGAACCTCCCCTCCAGTACGCCGACTTCGCGGTCTGGCAGCGTGAGTGGTTCACCGGCGAAGTGCTGGACGAGCAACTGGACTACTGGCGCGAGCGGCTGGCCGGGATCGAACCGCTGGAACTCCCCACGGACCGCCGACGGCCGGCGCGGCACAGCGGCAAGGGCGCCATGCTCACCTTCCGCGTGCCCGCGGAGACCGCCGACGGCGCCCGCAGGCTCTCCCACGAGACCGGTGCGAGCCTGTTCATGACTCTCCTGGCGGTCTTCCAGGTGGTGCTGTCGCGCTACAGCGGCCAGGAGGACATCGCGGTCGGTACCCCGATCGCGGGCCGCAACCGGGCCGAGATCGAGAACATGATCGGCTTCTTCGTCAACACGCTGGTCATGCGCACCGACCTGTCCGGAGATCCGACGTTCACCGAGTTGCTGGACCGGGTCAAGGACACCGCACTCGGCGCCTACGACCACCAGGACCTCCCCTTCGAACGCCTCGTGGAGGAGCTGGCACCGCAGCGGGACCTGTCGCGCAATCCGCTGTTCCAGACGATGTTCGTCCTCCAGAACACCCCCGACAGCCGGTCGTGGGAGCTGCCCGGCCTGACCGTCCGGCAGCTGGACGTGTCCGCCCAGGACTCCAAGTTCGACTTCACCTTCTACGCCACCGAGGCCGCCGACGGCGCTCTGGACGGCACCGTCGTGTACTCCACCGACCTGTTCGACGAGGCCACGATGGTACGGCTCGCCGGGCACTTCGAGACGCTGCTGGCCGCCGCCTGCGCCACACCGGACACCCGGCTGTCCGAGCTGGAGATGCTGACCGCCGCCGAGCGCCGGACGATCCTGGCCGAGTGGAACGGCACCGACACCGACGCCCCGGACACGCTCACCGTGACCCGGCTGATCGAGGAGCGGGCCGCTCGCCGGCCGGAAGCGCCGGCCGTGACCTGCGGCACCGACCGGCTCACCTACCGGCAGCTCGACGAACGGGCGGAGCGGATCGCCGGGTGGCTGCGCGAGCACGGCGCCGGACCGGGCACCCTGGTGGCGGTCTGCCTGGACCGCGGTACGGACATGGTGTGCGCGCTGCTCGGCATCCACAAGTCGGGCGCGGCGTACGTGCCGCTGGACCCCGCGTACCCCACCGACCGGCTCGTCTACATGGTCGAGGACAGCGGCGCCCCGCTGATCGTCACCCAGTCCGCGCACACCGGCCGTCTGCCCGCCGGTGCGCCGACGCTGCTGCTGGACGGGCCCTGGCCCGAGCCGCCACACGCCCCCTCCGCCGGTCAGGTGGCGCAGGCCGGTCCGGACGACCTGGCCTACGTGATCTACACCAGTGGTTCCACCGGCCGTCCCAAGGGCGTGCAGATCACCCACGGCGCGCTGCGGGCACGGATGCGCGAGACGTGCCGCGAGCTGGAGCTCACCCCCCGGGACCGGGTCCTGCAGTTCGCGTCGATCGCGTTCGACTCGTCGGTGGGCCAGCTGTTCGCCCCGCTCGTCTGCGGAGCCGGTCTGGTCCTGCGCGACGACGCCTGGGACCCGGGCCGGCTGGCGGCGGCGCTGCACGAGCACCGGGTCACGGTGGCCTGGCTCACCCCGTCGGCGTTCGGGGCGCTGGCCGCCGACCTGGACGGGCCGGACGCGCTGGGCCCGGAGCTGCGACTGGTCCGGCTCGGCGGCGAGGCGCTCCAGCGGGAGCAGGTCCGGGAGTGGTTCCTGCACTGCGCGGTGCCACTGGTCAACGGTTACGGACCCACGGAGGCCGCGCAGGAGGCGACGACAGCGAGGATCACCGGACCCGTCGACCGGGTGCCGATCGGCCGGCCGGTCGCCAACGCGAAGGTCTTCGTGGTCGACCGCCACGGCCGGCCGGTACCGGTGAGCGTGCCGGGCGAGATGTGGATCGACTGCCCCGGACTGGCCCGCGGATATCTCAACCGGCCCGAGCTGACCGACGAGAAGTTCACCGTCGTGGACGTGGACGGCACACCGCGACGCGTCTACCGCACCGGGGACCACGCCCGGTGGCTGCCGGACGGGCGGCTGGAGTTCGTCGGCCGCGCGGACAACCAGGTCAAGCTGCGTGGCTACCGCGTCGAACTCGGCGAGATCGAAACCGCGTTGCTCGCCCACCCCGCGGTCACCGGCGCCACCGTCATGCTCCGCGAGGACGTTCCCGGCGCACAGCGGCTCGTCGCGTACGTGGTGCCCGCGGGCCCCCTCGACACGAGCGCGCTGCGCACCCACCTGCGGCGCGACCTGCCGGACTACATGGTGCCCACGGCCTTCGTACCGCTGGAGCGCATCCCCCTCACCCCGAACGGCAAGACGGACCGCCGGGCGCTCCCCGCCCCGGCCTCCGACCGGTCCGGGCTGGGCGCCGTGTACACCGCGCCGCGCACCGACGCCGAACGCACGGTGACCGAGGTGTGGTCCGAGGTGCTGGGCGTCGACCGGATCGGCGTGCACGACGACTTCTTCGCGCTGGGCGGGCATTCGCTGCTGGCCACGCGGGTCGTGTCGCGGCTGCGCCGGCGGCTCGGCGCCGATGTCCCGGTGCGCACGCTGTTCAGCGCGCCGACCCCGGCGCTGCTGGCCGAGGCCGTGACGGAGCTGGGCGGCACCGGTGCGGACCGCATCCCGCCGGCACCGCGCGACAGCGGCCCGCCGCCGCTCAGCTTCGCGCAGCAACGACTCTGGTTCCTCGACCAGTTGGAGCCGGGCCGCGCCGAGTACCTGCTGCCCTTCGCCTTCCGTATCCGCGGCCTGCTGGACGTGGACGCACTCAACGCCGCGTTCACCGCGGTGGTGGCACGCCACGAGATCCTGCGCACCCGGTTCGGCACGGACGACGCCGGCACACCGGTACAGCTGATCGACCCGGCCCGGCCGGTGCGGATGCTCGTACGGGACCTGCGCGGGACGGGTGACGCCGCCGCCCGCGAGGAGGCCCTGGAGGAGGTGCTGCGCGAGGACGCACTGCGGCCGGTCGACCTCGGCACCGGACCGATGCTGCGCGCGCTGCTGGTGCGACTGGCCGACGAGGAGCACGTCCTGGCGGTCACCGTGCACCACATCGCCTTCGACGGCTGGTCGGTGGGCGTGCTGGTACGCGAGCTGTCCGCGCGGTACGCGGAAGCCGTCTCGGACCGGTCCGACACGCCCGGACCCGGACCGCTGAACGTGCAGTACGCCGACTACGCGGTGTGGCAGCGCGCCTGGCTGACCGGCCCGCCGCTGGAGCGCCAACTCGCCTACTGGACCGAGCGCCTGGACGGACTGGAACCACTGGAGCTGCCGACCGACCACCCCAGGCCGGCGGAGCGCGGCGGACGGGGCGAGGCGGTCCGGTTCTCGGTGCCCGCCGAGATCGCCGCCCGCGCCCGCGCGGTGTCCGCCGAGAGCGGCGCGAGCCTGTTCATGACCCTGCTGGCGGCCTTCCAGCTGCTGCTGGCCCGCTACAGCGGGCAGCGGGACATCGCGGTCGGCACCCCGATCGCGGGCCGCAACCGGGCCGAGACCGAGGACCTGATCGGCTTCTTCGTCAACACGCTGGTCATGCGCACCGACCTGTCCGGAGATCCGACGTTCACCGAGTTGCTGGACCGGGTCAAGGACACCGCACTCGGCGCCTACGACCACCAGGACCTCCCCTTCGAACGCCTCGTGGAGGAGCTGGCGCCGCAGCGGGACCTGTCGCGCAATCCGCTGTTCCAGACGATGTTCGCGTTGCAGAACGCACCGGGCGCGGACGCCTGGAACCTGCCGGGCCTGTCGGCGGAACCCGTCGAAGCCCCGGTCCGGGACGCCAAGTTCGACCTGTCGATGTACCTCGCGGAGGCGGCGGACGGCACCCTGGACGGCGCCATCGTCTACGCCGACGACCTGTTCACCGAGGACACCGCCCGCCGCATGGTCGGCCACTTCACCAACCTGCTGGCCGCGGCCACGGCTCGCCCGCACAGCACGCTGTCCGAGATGGAGATGCTGGACGCCGGCGAGCGGCACCGCATCCTCACCGACTGGAACGACACCGCCTCGCCCGTCCCGCCGGCGACCCTCCACGGGCTGTTCGAACAGCGGGCGGCCCAGACCCCGGACGCGGTCGCCGTCGTCTGCGGCACCGAGACCTTGACGTACCGCCAGCTCGACGAGCGGGCCAACCGCCTCGCCCACCGGCTGCGCGCCGTGCCGGGCATCGGTCCGGACGTACCCGTCGGCGTCTGCCTGGAACGCTCGCCCGCCATGGTGTGGACACTGCTCGGCATCCTCAAGGCCGGCGCCGCCTACGTGCCACTCGACCCGGAACACCCCGCGGAGCGGCTGGCGTACCTGGTGGCGGACTCCGGCGCGCCGCTGATCGTCACCGACACGGCGCACGCCGCCCTGCTGCCCGACGGCCCGCAGCCGCTGGCCGTGGACCGGCCCGCCGACCTGCCGGACACCCTCCCCACGGACACGCCGGAACCCGTCGCGGAACCCGGCGACCTCTGCTACCTGATCTACACCAGCGGCTCCACCGGCCGTCCCAAGGGCGTCCGCATCGAACACCGCGGAGTGGTCAACTACCTGGCCGGCATGCAGCACGCGTTCCCGCTCGCCCGGGGCGAGGGGTTCCTCCAGGCGACACCGCTGTCCTTCGACGTGTCGGCGTACGAGATCTTCTGGCCCCTGTGGCAGGGCGCCACCGTCGTGCTGGTGCCCGGTTCCGACCGGCTCGACATGGCCGAGGTGTCCCGCCTGATGCGCGCCCACCGCGTCGTCGGCCTCCACTTCGTGCCGAGCCTGCTGGACCTGTTCGTCTCCCGGGTACGGCCCGAGGACTGCACACACCTGCGGTATGCCTTCGCCAGCGGCGAGCCGCTCCAGCCGACGCTGGTGAGCCGGTTCACCGAACGCTTCCCCGGCGACCTCGTCAACCTGTACGGCGCCACCGAGGTCTCGGTGGACACGACGTACTGGCGGGCTTCGCGCACGGACCCGGCCGGACCGGTCCGTGCGGGCCGGCCCATGCTCAACCAGACCGTGTACGTCCTCGATCCGGACCGCCGTCCCGTACCCGTGGGTGTGCTCGGCGAGGTGTACCTCGGTGGCGACAGCGTCGGACGCGGCTACCACCGGCGGCCCGAGCTGACGGCCGAGCGCTTCGTCGCCGACCCGTTCCGCGGCGGCCGGATGTACCGCACGGGCGACCTCGGCCGGTTCACCGCGGACGGCGAACTGGACCTGCTGGGTCGCATCGACCGTCAGGTGAAGCTGCGCGGCGTCCGGGTCGAGCTCGGCGAGATCGAGGCGACCCTGCTCACCCATGACCCGGTCGGGGCCTGCGCGGTGGTCGTCCGGGAGGACACACCGGGCGACAAGCGGCTGGTCGCCTACTGCGTGCCCGCGCCCGGCGGCACGCTCGACGCCGGCGAGCTGCGCGAGTGGGCCGCCGCACGCCTGCCACGCGCCGTGATGCCGTCCGCGTTCGCCATCCTCCCGGAACTGCCGCTCAACCGGAACGGCAAAGTCGACCACGCGGCACTGCCGGCCCTGGGGAGCGGCGGCGACGGCACGGCCGGATACACCGCACCGAAGGACGAGATCGAGGCGGAGATCGCCGGAATCATGGCCGCCGTGCTCGGCGTCGAACGCGTGGGAGTCCACGACGGGTTCTTCGACGCCGGCGGTCACTCCCTGCTCGCCATCCAGCTCGTGAACCAGGTGGAGTCGGTGACCGGAGTACGCATCGGCCTGCGGCGCCTTTTCCAGTCGCCCACCGTCATCGGCATCAAGCAACAGCTCATCGAATCGTTCGACACGCAGGAACAGGATTCCTGAACCGGCGGCCCACTGCCCACGCGACAAGACGGAAGAGGACGGAACACCATGGGCGAGAACTCGGTCGAGGCACGGCTGCTGTCCCGCATGCGGCGGCGCGCGCAAGCGACCCGGATCGTGCGCGCCGACCGGAAGGCCGAACCGCAGCCGCTGTCGTTCGCACAGCAACGGCTGTGGTTCCTGGACCGGTTGACCCCGGACAGCGCGGACTACCTGGTGCCGACGGCGCTGAGGGTGCGCGGTGCGTTGGACGTCACCGCCCTGGGCACGGCCCTGTCGGGTCTGGTGGCCCGGCACGAGGTCCTCCGGACGGCGTTCCCGGCGGACGACAGCGGCACACCCCGACAGGTGATCACCGGGCCTTGGCCGGTGGACGTCACGGTCCACGACCTGCGGGCCGAGCCGGACGCGGAGACCCGCGCGGGCGAGCTGCTGCGCGCCGAGGCCACGCGGCCGTTCGACCTGGACGCCGGCCGGCTCCTCCGCGCCGACGTGGTCCGGCTCGCGGACGACGACCAGTACCTGCTGCTGATGCTGCATCACATCGTGTCGGACGGCTGGTCGTCCGGGATCCTGGCGCGCGAACTGCGCGAGCTGTACGCGGCCGCTGTCACCGGGCGCGAGGCGTCGCTGCCGGAACTGCCGGTCCAGTACGCGGACTTCGCCGTCTGGCAGCGGGAGCAGCTCAGCGGTCGGTCGCTGGAGAGGCAGTTGGCCTACTGGCGCGAGCGCCTCGCCGGTGTCACACCGCTCGACCTGCCCATCGACCACCAGCGTCCGGCGCTGCCGAGCGGCGACGGAGACGTGGTCACCTTCTCGGTGCCGTCGGAGGTGACGGAGGCGCTGCGGGCGACGGCGAGCGGGCAGGGCGCGAGTCTGTTCATGACGCTGCTGGCCCTGTTCCAGATCGTGCTGGCCCGCTACTGCCGCCAGGACGACATCGCGGTGGGCACCCCGATCGCGGGCCGCAACCGGGCCGAGACCGAGGATCTGATCGGCTTCTTCGTCAACTCGCTGGTCCTGCGGACCGACCTGTCCGGCGACCCGACGTTCACCGAGTTGCTGGACCGGGTCAAGGACACCGCCCTCGGCGCCTACGACCACCAGGACCTCCCCTTCGAACGCCTCGTGGAGGAACTCGCCCCCGACCGGGACCTGTCCCGCAACCCCCTCTTCCAGACGATGCTCGTCCTCCAGGCGCCCGGCGGCGCGGAGGGCCGGACATGGGAGCTCACGGGCACACGCATCGAGCCGGTCGAGATCGAGCGGGGTGTCGCCAAGTTCGACCTGACGCTCACGGCGGTCGAGACGGCGGACGGCCTGCGCGCGGTGCTGGAGTACCGGACGGATCTCTTCGAGCGGGCGACGGTCGAGCGGTTGGCCGGTCATTTCGCGACGCTCGCCGCGTCGGTGGCGGCCACGCCGCGGGCGCGGTTGTCCGAGCTGAACATGCTGACGGTGGGG
>NZ_JBVKBI010000047.1:0-16085 GCF_055639035.1 Streptomyces sp. NPDC107654 | reverse complement strand
AGATACGACAAGCGCGGTTACGTCTTCCTCGGGACCGCGACCGCCGCAACCCTCGTCATCTGGCTCCGGGCATGATCGGCCGGACAAGTCCTAGAGCATGCCGCCGCGGGGCGCGCCATGCGTACGCGACATGTGCGGTGTCGGTACGCGATAGATACGATTGACGGTTGTAGGATGGGCGGTGGTCGTGGAGGTGTCTCGTGTCGTCCGAGCTGCGAAGCGGTGGACGCGTCGGTCGTCGTCCCGGTCCCCGCTGCCGCCGCCCGCGGAGCGCAGGCGCCTGCGCCAGGCCCATGCTGACCCTGGACGAGGTGGTCGGCGCCCTGCGGGTGCGGCGGGCGACCGTCAGCGACTGGGAGTCGGGCAGGACCGAGCCGCGGGCACCGACGCGGAAGGCGTACGCGCGTCTGCTCCAGCAGCTCGTGCAGCTGTATCCCGCCGCTGAAGGCACCGAGGCGCCGGAGCCGCACCAGGACACCGCCGCGCCCCAGGCGGCCCCCGGCGCGCCCCCAGCCACGCGCCCCCTCAGGGCTCGCGCAGCGCCGAGCGGGCAACGGGCGTGGCCGGGGCAGGAGCCGGCTGGTCCACGGTCTCCGGCGGAACGCGCAGGCGGCGACAGGCGGGCGGGGACGGGCCCCGGGGTGGGAGAGCGGAGTGGTGCGGGACGTGCCGGAGTACCCGGAGTACCTTGCCGCGGCGGTGTTCGCCGCGGGCGGCCTCGTGCATGCCGTGCTGGCGCCGCACCGGTTCTCCACCGCGGTCCTGTTCTGCCTCGCGGTGACGTCTGCCGGACTCGGTGTGTCCGCCCGCAGCGCGCAGACCCACCACACCGTCGCCTCCGTGCTGGCCGTCCTCGCCCTGCTCGGGGCGCTCGCGCTGGGCCTGCTCCTGCTGGTCGACGCCGTCCTCCTGGTCCGGCGCTACGGGCCGCAGACGCCGTTGCTCGCCACCGGCGCCGCCGGCTGCGCGGTGCTGGCGGTGCTCGGCCTCGACGCCGTCCTGTACGCCGTCGGCGGCGAGGTGGCGGGTGGGTTCATGGTCGCGGTGAACGCGGCCGCGGGGTACCTCTCGCTGCTCTTCCTGGCCTTCACCGGGTACGTGATCGTCCGGGGGCGCAGCACCATGCCTCCGGGGACCACCCATGTCGTCGTCCTGGGCGCCGGGCTCGACGGCGACCGGCCCGGCCCGTTGCTGCGGCGCAGGCTGGAGCGCGCCCTCGCGGTGGACGCGCCCGACGTACCGGACAAGGATCCTGTGATGTTCGTCGTCTCGGGCGGGCAGGGCGACGACGAGGTCGTCTCCGAGGCGGACGCCATGGCCGACTACCTGCGCGCCCGCGGAGTGTCCTCCGACCGGATCGTGCGGGAGGACCGCTCCGTCAACACCAGGCAGAACCTCCGCTTCAGCGGGGCCCTCATGGAACGCGCCGGTCCCGGCCACCGGGCCACGGTGGTCACCAGCGGCTTCCACGTCTACCGCACCACCCTGCTGGCCCGCCGCGCCGGCGTCCCCGTCGACGTCATCGGCGCGCCGACCTCCCCCGCGTACTGGCTCTCCGCGACCCTGCGCGAGTTCGCCGCCGTCCTGTGGCTGGACCGGCTCCCGCTGGTCGGGCTCAGTCTGCTGCTGGCGGTGCCCGTGGCGACGGCGGTCTTCGAGCGCTGAGCGAGTCCTCGCGCCCTTCGGTGACACCCTCCTCGGCGTGCCGGTGCGATGAGTTCGCCGGTCGTCGGCAGTCTCCCCTGTACACGCACCTCCGTCGGCCGAGCAGGGGCCGCGGGGCCGGAGGCGTGGCGGAGCGAGGGAGTCCACGATGCCCCACCCGATTCGGCTGTACATGTCGATGTCGCTCGACGGGTTCATCGCCGGGCCGGACGACCGGCCAGGTCAGGAGCTGGGGCTGGACGGCGGACGGCTCTTCGACTGGCTCGACGACCGGGAGTCCGACGGGCCGAGCGGCCAGGTGTACCGGGAGGCGCTGGCGACCGGCGCGCTGATCTCCGGTCGGCGGACCTTCGAGCTCGCCCGGCGCTGGCAGGGCGACCATCACGACGGCGTGCCCATCTTCGTCCTCACCCACCACGTGGACGACGGGGACGAGCCGCCCGGTCACGCGCGGTTCGTCACCGACGTGGACGAGTGCGCCCGGCTGGCGCGGGCCGCTGCCGGGGACCGGCCCGTGATGGTGCACGGTGCGGGGGCGGCGCAGGCGCTGCTGCGAGCCGGGCAGCTGGACGAGATGGAGATCCACCTGGTGCCGGTCCTCCTCGGGGGCGGTCGGCGGCTGTTCGAGCACCTCGGTGGTGAGCACACCGAGCTCGAGCTCGTCCGGCGGCTCGAAGGCCGGGGCGTCACGCACCTCCGCTACCGGGTGCGCCGGGTCGGGGAGGCGGCGTGAGGACGCTCTTCGTGTCGTACCGCGTCACCGATCTGGAGCGCTCCCTGCGCTTCTACACCGCCCTCGGCTACGGCGTGCTGGGCCGGGTCGACGCGGGCGACGGGAGCCGCCTGGTGATCCTGAAGTTTTCCGAGGAGACGGCGGCTTCGCTGGAGCTGGTCCACCGTCCCGCTGACGGACCCGTCGACGTGGGCAGCGGGGTCGACCACCTCGCGGTCCAGGTGGACGGTTTGGCCGACACCCTGGAGGTGCTGGCCGGAGCCGGTCTGGACCCGGGGCCCGTCCTGAGTCCGGGCGGTCCCGCGGGCCCGAAGACCTCGTGGCTCACGGACCCGGACGGGTACCGGATCGAACTGGTGGAGTGGCCGGCCGGACACTCCGACGGGATGACCGCGGCGTACTTCTCCTGAGTGGCGGGCGGTCCTGCCCGGCCCCTGGTGGCGGCCGTCGCGGCCGGGTCCGCCGCTGTATTGCCTGGCCGTCGCCGCCCTGGTCGGTCAGGTTCCGTCGTCGTGATCACCATCAGCTTGGTCACCTTGCCGTCGTCGACCACGTCGCGCACGGGCCTGAAGCCCAGGCGGCGGCACATGGCGAGGCCGGCCGCGTTGTCGGCACCACGGTTTCCCGGCCATCCGGGACGCCGCCGAACACCGCAACGGCGTCACCCCGCCGCCTGTTCAAGGCCCCCGTTGGCCGAAGAAATAGCCCTCCCGGTGATCGGTCCGCCCGGGTCTTTACACCCGATCGACCAGTCTTTCACGGTTGCCGTTTCGTTCGCGGCACCGCTTCTCCCGCTCGGTCAGCCCTCGGCTGTGATCGAAGCACAGCTGGGGCGGCGAGGTGGCCGTGGGCGGCCAGGTAGTCGGCGGCCGCGGCGAGACGGGCGCGCCAGGCGGCGTCGTGCTTGTCCCAGAGCAGGCCCAGGGCCTCGAGTTCGGCGATCCAGTCGGTTCGAGGCGAGCGGCGGTGCGGGCGTCGCGCATGGTGCTGATGAAGGTGCCGAGCCGGTAGCCGGCGGGGTCAGTGTAGTCGGCGGGGACGTCGAGGTGGCCGTACTGGTCGCGGTAGGAGCGGGCGGCGGCGAGCCCGAGGCGGCGGGAGCGGGAGACGCCTTGGTCGCGGGGGTCGAAGAAGGTCAGGTCCATCGCCTGGACAAGCCAGGTCGCACGCCGCTGGCACTTTGACTTCACCGCCCACACCCCGAACGCATGGCGAGGAGCGCGCAGTCGGCGGCGGCGAACTCGGCGAAGATGCGGGCGCGTTGCTCGGGAGTGTGCTCACCGTGGACGAAGAACAGCTCCGGGTCGATCCCGGGCACGAGGTCGGGGTCGGTCTCGGCCAGCAGGCGCAGGACGTGCGGGAGTTCGCGGGCGATGGACGCGATGCTGTACGTGGATCGCACGAGGCTGCAGTGGCGCTACCTGCGGCACGTTTTCCCGCCCTGGGAGACGGTCTACGGCTACCTCGCGTCCGACGAACGGGCGGGTTCGTGCGCCTCGGCGCCGCCATTGTTCTGCGCGGCGGCGGGTTGGGGGTGCTCGGGCAGACGACGCGAGCCGATGGCTATGACGAGGGCGACCGCGATGCCCACGGCGATGCCGCTGCGCAGGGTGCCGGCCTCCGCGACGAAGCCGATGACCACCGGGCCGGCCAGCAGGCCCGTGTATCCCATGGCCGAGACCTGTGCGATGGCGGCGTCCGATCGTCCAGGGGCGACCGCGCCCGCCACGGACATGGTCAGCGGGACGACGACGCACACGGTCAGCCCGGTGAGCCCGAATCCGGTGATCGCCACCGGTGCGGAGGGGGCCACGACCACCAGCAGGATGCCGAGGGCGGTGGCGAGGCCGGCGCCGGTGAGCAGGGAGCGCGCACCGTAGCGGGTCTGCATCCGGTCCGCGCACAGGCGTCCGGAGAAGGTGGCGATCTCGAAGACGGGGTAGGCCACGGCGGCGAGCGCCGGGGATGCCTGGAGGCAGCGGGTGAGCAGCAGGCCGCTCCAGTCGGCGGCCAGCCCTTCGATGAGCAGGGCACAGAAGGCGAGCGCGCCGATGGCGTAGACGATCCGGGGAAGACGCTGCCTGCCGGAGGTGTGCTCCTCCTCGGCCGGCGCGTCGAGGTAGGTCCAGCCGAGCGCGCACGCGATCGGCAGTGCGGATGCCGCGACGGCCAGGACGGTGACGGTGTAGGAGACGCCTGCCGCGGCCAGTCCGGCGGCCAGCAGGCCGCCGGACACGGCGCCCGCACTCCACCCGGCGTGCATCCCGTTCATCAGCGGCCGGCCGGCGAGCCGCTCGACCAGGCTGCCCTGGGCGTTCATCATGGCTTCGGCGATGCCTGAGGCCGCGCCGAAGCCTGTCGCGGCGGCAAGGAGCAGCGGGTAGGACGGGCTCAGTGCGATCAGGCCGACCGCGAGGGCGACGAGCGGGGTGCCGATCCGGAGCAGCAGCCTGTTCCCGAGGGCTGTAACCAGCCATCGCATGGACTGACTCGTAGCCAGGGCGGCCAGCCCCCAGCAGAGCACCACCAGCCCGAAGTCACCCGTACCGAGGCCCAACTTGGCCGCCAGTCCGGGTATTCGGGCCGCGAGGACGCCGTTCACCATGCCGACCAGGGCGAAGGTGAGGACAGCACCGATGTGGGCGCGCCGCAGCGCACCGGGCGGGGAGGTTCGCATGACTTGTCTTCCTGTTCGGGTCGGCGGTCGCCAGGCCCCGCTCGACGACTGGGCGGCCACGGCGCCGGCGCTGTGGGCCATGCCCGAGCGGATGCGACTTGGCTGCCGAGGCAGCGTCATATCTGCGTCTGCCAGGGAAGTTTGCCGTAAGTCTTGCGTTGGCCGCTAGATCATCTCGTAGTATCTACGCATCAGTTCGTGCCGGACGAGGGGGGCGTGGTACGCGAGGTCTCTGGCTGATTTTCGCCGCACGGAGCAGGACGAAAACCGTCCCTCCGCGCCACCGATGCCAGAGCGAACCCCAGCAGACCCGCTGTCAGCCCTGCCGCTTCACCAGCACAGCCCCGACGCGGGCATCCCGACTGGAGCCGCCTGCGCTTCAGCCGGCTTGCGCACACATGCGGCCGACCCTTCACCACCTGGAATACCGGCTGCCCAACGCTCCACCCCACATCAAGCACGGGCTCGAACCAGCGCGCCCTGCGGAAGTGAACGGACAAGGTGTGATCTCCCGACTGCACGACCCCACCGCCCGTGGTTTCGCCAGCGACAACTCCGCGGGCGTCCACCCCGACGTCCTCGCCGCGCTGGCGGTGGCCAACGAAGGCCATCAGACGGCATACGGCGAAGACGTCTACACGGCCCACCTCCAGCACGTCTTCCGTCAGCACTTCGGCGACCGGGCGACCGCCTATCCGGTCTTCAACGGCACCGGCGCCAATGTGCTCGGGCTCCAGGCGACGAGCGTCCCCTGGGGTGCCGTGGTCTGCGCGGACAGCGCCCACATCCACACGGACGAGGCCGGCGCGCCCGAGAAGATCGCCGGGCTCAAGCTGCTGACCGTCCCCACCCCCGACGGAAAACTCACCCCCGCGCTCATCGAGCGGCAGGCCTGGGGCTGGGACGACGAGCACCGGGCGCAACCCAATGTCGTCTCGATCAGTCAGTCGACCGAACTGGGCACCCTGTACACGCCGGATGAGACGGCGGCCGTCTGCGACTGGGCCCATGACAGAGGCATGCTGGTCCACGTCGACGGCGCACGGCTGGCCAACGCCGCCGCGGCCCTCGGCGTCCCGCTGAGAGCGCTGACCACCGATGCGGGCGTGGACGTCCTGTCCTTCGGCGGGACGAAGAACGGCATGCTGTACGGAGAAGCGGTGGTCGTTCTCAATCCCGAGGCCGTCCGCGGCCCGGAGCGCCTGCGCAAGACCACGGCGCAGCTCGCGTCCAAGATGCGTTTCCTGTCGGCCCAGTTCATCGCCCTGCTGGAAGCCGACCTGTGGCTGCGAAACGCCCGCCATGCCAACGCGATGGCGCGGCTGCTGGCCGACGAGGTGCGTGACGTGCCCGGTGTGCACATCGTGCGGCCCGTGCAGGCCAATGCGGTCTTCGCCGTGCTGCCCCCGGAGGCGACCGCCCGCCTGCAAAAACGTTTCCGCTTCTATCTGCGGGACCAGTCGTCCGGCGAGGTCCGCTGGATGTGCGCCTACGACACCACGGAAGGCGACATCCGCGCCTTCGCAGCCGCCATCGCCGAGGAACTGGCCTGACACCATGCCGCACAACGATGACACTCCGCCCCCCGAGCCGAGGTACGCCTCCTTCACCGGGGCACGCTCCGTCGACGCGCACCTGACGTGGGGGCAGCAGGAGATCTGGGCGCTCATCGAGAAGGCGATTCCCCACGACGACGCCTACACCATCACCGGCTCCCTCCCCCTTCCGGACGACCTGCGCCTCACGGAGACGCAGTGCCTGGACGCGGTGTCGTTCTTCCTCTCGCGGCACGAATCCCTGCGTACCGTGTTTCCCCGGAGCGGGGACGGATCCCTGCGCCAGGTGGTGCTCAAGGAGGGAAGGCTGCCCGTCCAGGTCGTCCACACGGATCTCGACGGTGTGGCCGGGCAGAGCGGTGTCCTCCGGGAGTCCTTCGCGGCCCGCCCCTTCGACTACCACCGGGAACTGCCGGTGCGCCTGGCCCTGGTGGTGGCGCAGGGCCGGGTACGCAGTGTCGTGTACGCCTTCTCGCACCTGGCGGTCGACTGGTACGGCCTGCTGCACCTTCTCGACGAGGTCGAGCGCCACCTCCGGCACGGCGAGAACCTGCCACCGGAGAGCACACTGATGACGCCGGTGGGCCTGGCCTACTGGCAGGTGTCCCCCGAGGGAGTGGCCAAGCGGGACCGCACCTTGCGTCACGTGGAATCGCTCTTCGGCGACCGGACCCCGCTGGCGCTGCCCCCTGCCGTGGGCGGCTCCGCCGCCGGCGAGCGCCATGTCCAGGCACGGCTGCGCTCGCAGGCCGCCCACGCGGCAGCGGGACGGATAGCGCGAGGCACCGGTGTCAGCACCTCGGCGGTCCTCCTGGGGGCCACCGCCCTGCTGCTGCGGGACCTGACCGGGAGCACCCATGTCGACCTGCACCTGACGAGTTCGCAGCGCTTCGACCAACGCACCCGGACGATGGTCGCGACCTTGATGCAGGAGTCGTACTTCTCCGTCGACGTGGACGGCGTCGATCTGCGGGAGGCCGTCCGGCGCTCCTGGCGCTCGGCTCTCACCGCCTACCAGAACGCCGGCTGCGACAAGGCCGGCATGGACGACCTGCTCGCCCGGCTCGGGCAGGGACCCCGGGATCCGCTGTGCATGTACTACTGCGTCAACGACAGGCGTACCCGCCCCGAGTCGGCCCCCCTCGGTGAGGGCGACGACGCCGACTTGGACCGCCTCCTCGGCAAGACGGTGCTCACCTGGCCCGAGGTCACCGAACAGGAACCCTTCTACCTCGTCGTCGACAGCGACGGACAGCACCTTGACCTGTCACTGACCTGCGACGTCCGGCACTTCCCCGCCACCACCATGGAGCAGTTCCTGCGCGGACTCGAACGCTCCATGGTCCATCTGGCCGGCGCACTCGCCTGACCGCGGCGTCGGCGCTCCGTACAACCGAAAGATCGCAACACGATGGAAGATTCCGACTTCGGCTCGATGCTCGCCCGGCTCTCCGAGAAGTCGCGCAACGACTACTACAACCCGTACACCAAGTTCACCTGGCCCGACTCGGTTTCCCAGGACGCCTGGTGGATGAACCCTGAGTACCTCACGGTCCACGGCACCGGGCTCGTGGAGGACGAACGAACCCTCAAAGCCCTCGCGCGCTACGAGACCGTCAACTTCTTCAGCCTGCACGTCCACGGCATCCGCGAGCTGATGATCGAGGTGTCCAAGCGGATCCACACGCCCGACTTCGCCGACTACAACGAGTACCTGCACCACTTCACCGGTGAGGAGAACGCCCACATGTGGTTCTTCGCCGAGTTCTGCTACCGGTACACGGGCGGCATCTACCCCGAGGCCGCCTCCCCGCTCAGGCGGGAGGGCCACGGTGACCTCTGGGACGACGTCGTCGTCTTCTCCCGGATCCTCATCTTCGAAGAGATCTTCGACTACTTCAACAGCCGGATGGGCAAGGACCAGCTGATCCCGGACATCCTGCGCGAGATCCACGCGGCTCACCACCACGACGAGAGCCGGCACGTCGCCTTCGGCAAGCAGCTCGTCAAGCGTCTGCACCAGCGGGCCTGCGCGGCCGACCCCGACCGGCGCGACGAGATCGAGAAGTACGTCAAGGACTACATGACCTACTCGGTACGCAGCCTGTACAACCCGCAGGCGTTCCGGGACGCCGGGGTGGACAAACCCCTGGAGGTCCGCCGCAAGGCGATGCAGCATCCGGTGCGCGAGGCCTTCCATGCCCGGGTGATGGCCCGGGTGGACAGGTTCTTCGTGGCGAGCGGCATCTTCCGGACCCCGTGGGGGGAGAGCCATGTCAACGCCTGACAGCGAGGCCATGGAAGCCGTGATCGACTTCCTGCGCAAGTGCAACCGCTCGGTGGACACCATCGACTGGGACAGCGACCTCATCGACGCCCGCATCCTCGACTCGCTGACCTTCGTGGAGTTCCTGCTGCTCATGGAGGAGTTCAGCGGTGGACCCATCGACCTGGGGACCACGGACGTGGCGAACTTCCGCACCCTGAACCGCATCAGCGCGTTCCTCACCAAGGCAGGCACCCATGAGCAGCCCTAGCACAGCCTCGCTCTCGCCGGTCAGCGTCACCGACGGCCTGGTCACCCTCGGCCCCGAGGCCGTCCGCCTGCGTACGGCGCTGGACGGGGTCTTCAGCCGGTGGGCGGCCACCGCGGGGGCCGATGACATGCTGTTCCCCCCGCTGATCAAGGTGGCGGATCTGGCGCGGTTCGACTACTTCGTCAACTTCCCGCACCTCGCGCTGGTCGCGGCTCCCGTCAGCCCGCACAGCGGGCAGGAGCTGCCTCGCCACCCGGCGGCGCCCGACAGCAGGCTGACCCCCGATCAGCTGAACGAGGCGGGGCTCGTCCTCCCGTCGGCCGCCTGCTACAACGCCTACCTCTCCCTTGTCGGCAGCCGGCTCGAACAGCCTGTCCGGATCACCACGATCGCCCAGTGCTTCCGCCGCGAGAGCGAGTACAGCGGGCTACGCCGCCTGCACGGCTTCACCATGCGGGAGATCATCGCGGTGGGCGACGCGGAGACGGTCCGCAACCACCTCGGTGTGCACAAGGAACTGATCGGGCGGTTCGCAGATCACCTCGGCCTGAGGCTGACCACCGACGTCGCCACGGATCCGTTCTTCGACAGCAACGGCTCACGCGCCGTCATGCAGCGGCTCTTCCCGACCAAGGAGGAGTTCCTGAGCGAATGCGGTCTGGCCATCGCCTCGGTCAACTACCACCGCAACTTCTTCGGCGAGCGCGCCGACATCCAGGTGGCCGGGGAACAGGCCCACACCTCCTGTGTGGCCTTCGGTGTCGAACGGTGGCTGCACGTCCTCGCCGAGCATTTCCACGGCGACTGGGCAGCCGCCGAAGACGCCGTACGGTCCTTCGGGCCGGCGGAGGAAGAGCGGTGAAGCGGCTGCGGATGCCCGCGGAGTGGGAACGGCACGAGGCCTGCCTGATCGCCTGGCCCACCCGTGAGTCGCTGTGGGGTGAGAGCTTCGCGGCAGTCGAAGGGGAGTACGCCGCCGCAGTACGCGCCATCGCCGCGTTCGAGCCGGTGACCGTCGTCGTACCGCCGGGCAGCGCGGACCGGGTCAGGTCCCTGTGCGACGTGGACATCACCACGCTCGAGATTCCCATGGACGACTCCTGGCTCAGGGGCTCGGGGCCCATCTTCGTCCACGGGCCGCAGGGGCGGGTCGGAGTCGACTTCCGCTTCAACTCCTTCGGTGGCCGCTTCCACCCCTACGACCAGGACGACAGGGTCAGCGAGCGGCTGCTGCGGGAACTGGGCTTCGAACGGCGCGCCACTATGACCGTCCTGGAAGGCGGGGCCATCAGCGTCGACGGAGAGGGCACGCTCATCGCCACCGAGCAATGCGTGCTCAATCCCAACCGGAATCCGCGGCTGAGCCGGGAGGACATCGAGGCCGAGTTCGCCGCCCTGCTGGGTGTGACCAAGGTGATCTGGCTTCCGTACGGGCATCTGGCGGGGGACACCGACGGCCACGTCGACCATGTCTGCCAGTTCGCCGGGCCGGGACGGGTAGTCGTCGAGGCCTGCGGCGACCCCGGTCGTCCCGACCATCTCCGGCTCAAGGCCAACCGCGCCGTTCTGGAGGGCTCGACGGACGCGTGCGGGCGGAGCCTGGACATCTTCGAGCTGCCGCCTCAGCAGGAGATCCAGGTGTTCGGCCGGCATGCGGTGGTGAACTACATGAACTTCTACGTCGCCAACGGCGGAGTGGTCATGCCGCTGGCCGGTACCGGAGCCGACGAGGAGGCCCTGGCCGCCGCCGCCCGTGCCTTCCCCGACCGGCGTGTCGTCGGTGTCGAGGCAAGGGCGCTCGCCCTGGGTGACGGCGGGATCCACTGCATCACCCAGCAGCTCCCAGCCGAGCCCGTCCAGCACTGAGCGGTGCGTCCCGGGCTCGAGGGCCCGGGACGACGCGCTGCGGCTGAGGGTGTCTCCGGCGGCTCGCCCGCTCAGTCGGCCGGGGTTCCGACCCGCTTCGTCAGGTGAGCCGGGGCTTCGATGCCCTCGGACCGATCTCACGGAGGGTGTCGGTCGGCATTGATGGGTGTTCCCTCCATGCGCCGCGCGCCGCCGTTTTCATCCGGGGTGGCCGGAGGTCAGGAGTCCAGCAGTCCGAGGGCAGTGTCCGGCGACAGTGGCCGCAGGCGGGCACGCCCTGCGTGAGGGCCTCGAAGGCCTGTGCGCGGGTGACGGCCCGGGCGCGGATGCTCCGGACGGCCTGCCGGCGCTCACCGGCATGCACGCTCTTTGAGTCCTTGCTCGATCAGCAACTCCGAGGGCGGGGGACGGTGCTGCTCGCCCTGCAACTGGGCCTCCGCCAACTTGAATGCCAGAGATCGTCCTTTTTGACGAGGCTGCAGGGCCACACTTTCGGTCCTGTGCAGCAAGTCGCCCGCACCGGGGGGCACGGGCAGGCATACGGGTACGGTGCCGGTACTGGCCGCCGGCCTTTGCCTGCCCCTTTCACATGTGACGGAGGGACCTCCCATGACGATGGGCGCCGCGGAACCTGCCCCGGACACCGAGCGGGCCACGCTGCCCGGACGGGCCGCAGCCTTGGTCGAGTTACTCCGGCGCAATGCAGCCCGCACCGATCAGGACCGCCGTGTTGCTCCAGAGAACATCGCGGCACTCGATGGGGCCGGCCTGTTCAGCCTCACCGTTCCCCAGCGGCTCGGGGGCCATCAGGCATGCATGCGCACGCTGGTCCAAGTTGGTTCGGAACTCGGCCGCGGCTGCGGATCAACTGCCTGGACCACCAGCCTGATCAACATCTCGGGCTGGCTCATCGGCCTCTATCCCCAACGCACGCAGAGTGAGGTCTACGCCCGGGACCCCGGCACCCGTGCCTGTGCTGTCCTGCCACCCCATGGGACCGGCAGGACAACCGAGGCGGGCACCATCGTCAGCGGACGGTGGGGCTACGCCTCCGGTTGTCTGCACGCCCGATGGGCGCTGCTCGGCATGACGCTCACGGGCGAGAGCGGCGAGCGCGCAGACCAAGCCTTGGTGCTGGTCCCGATGAACCAGTTGACGATCGAGGACACCTGGCAGGTTGCCGGGATGCGCGGCATCGGCAGCAACACCCTCATCGCCGACGGCGTCGTTGTCCCGGCCCACCGCATCATGTCGGTGACACACGCGCTCCAGGGCACTTACCCAACCGAGTTCAAGGACGAGGCCCTGTACCGTGCGGCGTTCGTCCCGACGCTCGCCCTGTCACTCGCCGGCCCGCTGCTGGGCCTGGCCCGCGGCGCGATGGAACTGGTGCTGGCGTCCCTCGCCACCGGCCGGAGCATTTCGCATACGCACTACGCACAGGCACGCGAGGCACCCTCCACCCAGATGCAACTCGCCGAGGCCGCATCATTGATCGACACCGCAACCCTGCACCTGCTGCGTGCCGCGGACGATGTCGACAACTGGGCGGCGAGCGGCCAGTGCATGCCCCTCGTCAACCGGACCCGGGCGCGCATGGACATCGGCACAGTCGCCCGCTGCTCGCGAGAGGCACTGGACCTGCTGCTGAATATCCACGGGGCCCGGAGTTTCGCCGAGGACAGTCCGCTGCAGCGCATGTGGCGGGATCTGGAGACTGGTACGCGGCATGCCATGGTCAACCCTGCCATCGCGACCGAGATGTACGGCCGGGCCCTGCTCGGTATCGAAGACCAGATCACCCCTCTGATCTGAACTTGTTCCAGCCGGGTGGCGCCGCCGGCGCCGGTTCGCCCGCTGGGTGGAGGGCACCGTCGACGAGGGGACCACGAGGTGCCGGCCGCCGGCATCTTCGTGGCCACCTCGGGTTGCACTGGAATCGACTGCCGCCGGGATTCGGCCTGTCAGACGTCACCGCTTTACGGCGGTTCAGCGAGAGGACCGAGGCCAGGGTGTGGGCCAAGCTGCGCCGCCTGGTCCTGGACGCACTCGGTGCCCCGGGTGAGCTGGACTGGTCGCGGTGCGCGGTCGACTCCGTCAGCGTCCGGGCCCTCAAAGGGGGCAGCTGGACGTACGGACATTGGTCGGCTGGCTTGCCATGATCGATGGTTCGGCCGATCTACGCCTGGAACTCAGTCAGGTCGATGGCGTGAACGCGCAGAGGGTAGCCGTACACCGGGTGCACCGTCTCCCGCTCGGCCACCATGCCGAGCTTGCGGATGACGTTCTCGGAGGCGTTGTCCCCCACCCGGCTGATGCTGATGACGCGGTCCAGGCCGCGGTCCTGAAGCGCGAACTCCAGCGTGGCGTGCGCGGCTTCGGACGCGTACCCCTGGTCCCAGAACTGTGAACCCAGCCGCCAGCTGATCGCCACGGCGGGCATCACCTCCGGCAGGAACTCGGGCACGGACAGTCCCGTGAAGCCGATCAGTTCGCCCGAGGCCAGCAACTCGACGGCGAAGAGCCCGAAACCCTCCTCGTCCCACTCCTCCTCCCATCGCTCGATGGCCCCGGCCGTGTGGTCCAGGTCGCGCACCGAGCCGTCGTCGATCCAGCGCATGACCCGTGGGTCCGCGTTGATGTCCGCCATTGGCGCGAGGTCGTCGTCGTGCCAGCTACGGAGGAGGAGACGGGGTGTGCGGATCTCTGTCATGCGCCCATCCTGCCGAAGGCCAACGCCTCATCGGTAATCCGGCGCCCCCTGATGTCCATCAGCCAGAGCAAGACCACACGGTGGCGGCGTCCCGGCAGCCGAAACTGAGGCCGGTCGCGCAACCCGGGGGAAATTCGGTCAGAAGCACGCGGCCAGTGGCGTAGGGTGGTCCTACCGACGCGGGGTGGAGCAGCTCGGTAGCTCGCTGGGCTCATAACCCAGAGGTCGCAGGTTCAAATCCTGTCCCCGCTACCAACGCGACAGCCTCCTCGACCAGCAGGTCGAGGAGGCTGTTCGCATTCCAGGGCCACCGCTGGCCACCCGGCCGCGGCGCCCGTCACCGGGCGCGGCACGGCGCGCATCCGCTCACCGTCGTACTCCCCCGTCTCGCCAGCAGGGATCAGCAGCCCACGCCTCGTCCTCCTGCCGAGCTACGCCGATCCGCCGCACCTGAACCGGCCGGCCCTCTAGGTGTGTGACGTCCAGGCAGCGGTCGCGTCGATATGGGCCACCACCGCGGTGGAACGCACCACACCCAACGCCGGACAGCCCGGCGTACGGCTGCGCTGCTACCCGGACATGCGGCAGGCACCGAGCTGAACGGCGCCGGCAGGGCCGGCTCCTTTCGCCGGGCGAGGGTGACGGTCGAACGTCCTGGGGGTCTTCGTAGCGGCCCGCCCGGATGGCACGCCCGAAACCCGAGGTGGGGTCACCCGCGCGAACGGTAAGTCACACCACCTCCTGCCCGTCACATGCTTCCGTCACAGCGACCACCGGGGCCTGGCCGAGGTCGCGGGGTGATGGGAACGGAGCCGACCAGGCAGGTCTGGCCCGCGTGATGCAGGTGAAGCTGATCAGCCCGGTTCATGAGTGACGCAGCGCCCTGGGGGGCTGAGCCGCGAGCAACGCTCTATGCCGGCCAGAACTGAACGTGTCCCTCCACGTCGTGCGGTGCGACACGAGGCGTCCTTCCAGGGGTAGGGAGGCTCAGAGCCGGAACGGTTGAACAGGTGCTCTGGCGGCACAGGGTCTTGAAACATGTCGTCCGGGTCGGTTCCCGTGGTGAAGCCGGCCGGGCTGTCGGCCGCGGTGGAGGCGAACGTCTCGGTGTGTGCCCACTCTCCCAGCGGCGGCGCGGGTCCCTGGTCGTAGATGAGGGAGCGGACGCCCGGCCCGACGGACGCGAATGCTTCTCCTGGGAGAACCGCGACCTGATTCCAGACCGCGCACCAGCAGCTCGGCGGCCCGATCAGGCTGGTCTGGGACACTACCAACGCCCGCCTGACGGCCGGAATGCGCCGCTACATCGCCGACCCCGACTGGCTCACCGCCTTCCAACTGCCGTCCTACGCGCCCGACCAACCCGGTCGAGGCATCTGGTCCGTCCTGCGACGCACTACCACAGCCAACCGCGCCTGGGGTGGACGAGACGGCGATGACCGCGAACGCGCTGTGGTAGGCCATGACCGGCAAGCCCGGTCACGGCTGGGTGAAAACTCTGCACTTGATCGACCGCAAGCAAGGCGGCCGAGAGGAAGCGCAAGGCGGGGAAACGACGCTGGTACGCCGACCGTCGCGAACGCGCCGTGCAGTCGAAGAAGCACCCGGCCATCCCAGCCAAGCCGAAGTACCTGAACACCCTCATCGCCAGAACCGGGAGTAAACGGTTCGACGTCGCATACAACAAGGCGGTGAAGGGCACCGGGCTGGCTCGCGCTGAGCGGAGGGAGAAGACGCAAACGGCGCTGGGGCGGCTGACCAAGACGGCGGCCGCAAGCTCATCACCGCGCTGGTCGGCTCGTACCGATCTCCAACGACTGATGTGGGATGGGACAGGACATGGACGGCGCGGTCTGGGGTGCGATCGGCGCGATGGTGGGGGCTGGTCTAACGGCCGTAGGCGGCTACTTGGGTCCCGTGCGAGCAGCTCGTGCTGCAGCACAACAACAGACCCGGCAGCGCCGGGAGGAACGCGAGGCCGGCGCGGTGGAACGTCTCATTGCCATCCGTTCCGCCTATCGGGCGTGGGACCTCTATCTGAACGAAGCCGCGAGCTTGCGCCGGGGGTCCGCCAAGGCTGTTGCGCGGCGTATCTCTGAGCTTCGCGAAGCTGCTCTGAAGGCTTCGGACGCGGCGATGCGAGACGGGTGGTGGATCGGGACCGAGCACATTGCGTTCGAATCCGTTTCGGCCAAGGTGGTGGCACTGGTCTCCGGTGCGTCGTCAGTCGTCCTATCGGAAGACCTAGGACTTGTCCGGCCGATCATGCCCGGAGCCAGATGACGAGGGTTGCGGCGGTCGCGGTCCCGAGGAAGACGTAACCGCGCTTGTCGTATCT
>NZ_JBVKBI010000046.1:0-18507 GCF_055639035.1 Streptomyces sp. NPDC107654 | reverse complement strand
TGGCGCCGATGCGCAGCCGGAATCCGCCGGCGGCACGGGCGGCGGCCGCCCTGGTCTCGGTGACGAGCGCCGCGAACTCCGCGACCAGCGGCCTGGCCCGGCTCAGCACGGCCAGCCCCAGGGGGGTGGGGCGGCAGCCGGTCCGGGTGCGCACGAAGAGCGGGGCGCCGAGAGCCCGCTCGATGCGTCGCAATTGCGTGCTCAACGAGGGTTGCGACAGGCCGAGTTCCCGTGCGGCTCGGTGCAGGCTGCCGGTGTCGGCGATGGCGCAGAGAACGCGCAGATGCCTCACCTCCAGCTCCATGGAAGGAGCGTAGGGCGGCGCAGGTCACCGCACCAGATGTTCAACTTGCAATGAAAGTGGACGAGTCGGCCACCGATAACCCGGTGCTATCCCCGATTGCCATCATCCGTCGCCCCGTTGGTCTGTCCGAGACTCACTGGCAACCGATCGTTCAACCCCACAGGACGAGAAGGAGCCCCCATGGCGTCGTTCCGCAGCAGCACCGGGCCGAAGAGATCCAGGAGTCTCGTGGCCCTGGCACTCGGCCTCGGTCTGGCCTCCGCCGCGCTCGGCACCGCGAGCCCGGCGAGCGCGCACAGCACCACCGAGACCCACGCCCGCACCGCCGCCTCCGGTTATGTGGGCACCGCCGACAAGGGCGGCAGCAAGGCGTTCTTCGACGCCGTGCTGAAGTCCGTCGCCAAGAGGCAGGCCGAGCAGCCGTCCCTGAAGTCGGTCACGGTCTACTACAACGCCTCCCAGGCGCCGAGCTTCCGCTCCCAGATATCGAGCGCCGCCTCCATCTGGAACAGCTCGGTGTCGAACGTCAAGCTCCAGGCCACCTCGGGCGGTGGCGACTTCGCCTACTACGAGGGCAGCGACCCGCGCGGGTCCTACGCCTCCACCGACGGCCACGGCAGCGGCTACATCTTCCTGGACTACGCGCAGAACCAGCAGTACGACTCCATCCGGGTCGCCGCGCACGAGACCGGCCATGTACTCGGCCTGCCCGACCACTACAGCGGCCCGTGCAGCGAACTGATGTCGGGCGGCGGCCCCGGCCCGAGCTGCACCAACCGGTACCCGAACTCCACCGAGCGGGCCCGGGTCAACCAGCTGTGGGCCAACGGCCTCGCCAAGGCTCTGGCGCAGGTGGCCAAGGCGGGCTGATCCCGCGAGCGCCACAGGGCGGCGGCTCCCCCACAGCCCGGCCGCTCATCACGGTACGGACCGCGGCACCGGCCGCGGTCCGTACTCGTGTCTGTCCGCCCGTCATGTCACGCCCTCCACGTCACCCCTCCACGTCACTCCGCCACGTCACCTCTGCGCGGCACCCTCCGCCGGCGTCCCGTCCCCCGCCACCGTCCGCAGGAAGGCGCCGAGCCGGGCGACCGCCGACGGTTTGCGGGGGCTCTCCACCAGGTCGGCGTGGTCGAGGGCGACGATCCGCCGGTGCCCGATCGCGGAGACTCCGCGCAGCGGGGCGTAGGACAGCAGGAACTTCGTCTTCTGCTCGGCGCTCTGTCTCCGTAGTCGCAGGTGACGATCACGTCGGGATCGCGCTCGACGACGCCCTCCCAGCCGGCCGTGGTCCAGGAGTCCGCCACGTCGTGCATGACGTTGACGCCGCGGGAGGAGTGCGTACGGCCGTTGCGGCAGGACTCGGGGAGGATGTACGAGGGGATGCCGAGCTTGTCCAGCGCGTCGGGCGTGAAGCCGCCGTCCTGGTCCACGGCGAGCAGTCGACGGGTCGCTCGGCCCTCCGCCGGCGATCGGACTCGCGCGACAGGCCACAGGGCCGCCGCGCGCACGGAAGGCAACGTGACCTGACAACATGATCGGCTCGCCACGAGCCCGGACTCAGGCGACCGCCGGCCTGCCACCCTCCCCGCCCTCGTGATGGATCGGCGTGTCCGAACCGGTCAGCGGGACGCCCGTGCCGCCCCGCCTGGCGGCGACGATCTCCGCGGCGATCGACAGGGCGGTCTCCTCCGGCGTACGGGCGCCGAGGTCGAGGCCGATCGGTGAGCGCAGCCGGGCCAGTTCGCGTTCGGTCACGCCCTCCGACCGCAGCCGCCGGTTACGGTCCTCGTGGGTACGGCGTGAGCCCATCGCGCCGATGAACGCGACCGGCATCCGGAGCGCCACCTTCAGCAGGGGTACGTCGAACTTGGCGTCGTGCGTGAGCACGCACAGGACCGTACGCGCGTCGGTCCCGGTGCGCCGCAGGTACCGGTGCGGCCAGTCGACCACGACCTCGTCGGCGTCCGGGAAGCGGTCGCGGGTCGCGAAGACGGGGCGGGCGTCGCAGACGGTCACGTGGTAGCCGAGGAACTTGCCGGCCCGGGCCAGCGCCGACGCGAAGTCGACCGCACCGAAGACGATCATGCGTGGGGGCGGCACGTTCGACTCGACCAGCAGCGTCAGACCGCCGGGGCAGTGCGACCCGTCCGCCGAAACGCCGACCGTGCCGGTGCGGCCCGCCTCCAGCAGGGCCCGTGCCTCCCGCGCCGCCGTCCGGTCCAGGTCCGGGTGGCCGCCGAGGCCGCCCTCGGACGTGCCGTCGGGCCGGACCAGCAGGGCCCGTCCCAGGAGTTCGGCCGGGCCGCGGACGACCCGGGCGAGGGCCGCCGGCCGGCCCTCGGCGGCGGCCGACAGAGCCGAGGCGACGGCCGTCCGGGCGGGCGACCCGCCGACCACCGGCGTGATCAGCATCTCGATGGTGCCGCCGCAGGTCAGGCCCACGGCGAAGGCGTCCTCGTCGCTGTAGCCGAACCGTTCGCGGATGCTCTCTCCGGTCCGGAGCGCCTCCTGGCACAGGTCGTACACCGCGCCCTCGACGCAGCCGCCGGAGACCGAGCCGATGGCGGTGCCCTCGCGGTCGACGGCGAGGGCGGCGCCGGGGCCGCGCGGTGCGCTGCCGCCCACGGAGACCACGGTGGCGACGGCGAACTCGCGTCCCTCCTCGATCCAGTGGTGCAGTGGCGCGGCCAGGTCAAGCATCCGTCGCCCCCGTGGCGGCCGACAGGACGCGGTCCGGCCGGATGGGCAGGCTGCGGTGGCGCACACCGGTCGCGTGCCAGACCGCGTTGGCGACGGCGGCGGCGGCGCCGACGATGCCGATCTCGCCGATGCCCTTGATCCCCACGGGGTCGTCGGGGACGGTGTCGTCGATCCAGTCGGCCTCGATGCGGGGTACGTCGGCGTGGGTGGCGACGTGGTAGCCGGCGAGGTCGGCGCCGACGTGGCCACCGGAGGCGCGGTCCCGGGCGGCCTCCTCGTGCAGGGCCATGGAGATGCCCCAGATCATGCCGCCCCGGAACTGGTTGCGTGCGGTGAGCGGGTTGACGATCCGGCCGGCCGCGAAGATGCCGAGCATGCGCCGCACGCGTACCTCACCGGTGGTGACGTCCACCGCGACCTCGGCGAACTGCGCCCCGAAGGAGTGCCGTTCGGCGGGGGTGAGGGCGCCGAGGGCCTCGGTGGTGTCGGCGTGCACGGTGAGGCCGTCCTCAGGGATGTCGGCGGCGAGGGCCAGCCGTTCGCGAAGTTCACCGGCCGCGGTCTTGACGGCCCAGGACCAGGACCGGGTGCCCATGGAGCCGCCGGCGATCATCGCCGGGCCGAAGTCGCTGTCGCCGATACGCATCCGGATGCGCTCCGGGGCCACCTGGAGGGCGTCCGCGGCGACCAGGGTGAGCGCGGTACGGGCCCCGGTGCCGATGTCGGCCGCGGAGATCCGCACCGTGAAGGTGCCGTCCGGATGCGCGGTCGCCGTCGCGGTGGAGGGTGCGGCACCGGACGGGAAGGAGGCCGCCGCCGTGCCGGTGCCGAGCAGCCAGCGGCCCTCCCGGCGCAGTCCGGGCCGCCGGTCGCGGTCCGCCCAGCCGAACCGGCGGGCGCCCTCACGGAAGCAGGCGGCCAGGTTGCGGCCGGCGAACGGCAGGCCCGACACCGGGCCCGTCTCCGGTTCGTTGCGCAGGCGCAGCTCGATCGGGTCGAGCCCGCACTTCTCGGCGAGTTCGTCGAGCGCCGCCTCCAGTGCGAACGAGCCCGGTGCCTCGCCCGGGGCGCGCATGAACGTCGGGGACGGCACGTCGAGCCGTACGACGCGGTTGGCGGTGTGGTGGGCGTCGGCGTCGTACATCACCCGCGCCACTCCGGCGCTCGCCTCCACGAACTCGTACACCGTGGAGGTGCGGCTGACGGAGCGGTGCTCCAGGGCGCGCAGGCGTCCGTCGGGGTCGGCGCCGAGCCGGATCCGCTGGGTGGTGGGGCTGCGGTACCCGGCCAGGGAGAACATCTGGCGCCGGGTCAGGACGACCCGCACGGGCCGCTGCAGCAGGGTCGCGGCCATCACGGCGGCCACCTGGTGGGCGCGGACGCCCTTGCTGCCGAAGCCGCCGCCGACGTGTTCGGAGCGCACCCGTACGGAGGCCGGGTCGAGCGAGAAGAGGTTCGCGAGTTCGCCGGCGACCCAGGTGACGCCCTGGTTGGAGTCGATCACCTCCAGCCGTCCGTCGTCCCAGCGGGCGGTCGCCGCATGGGGTTCCATCGGGTTGTGGTGCTCTTCGGGGGTGGTGTACTCGGCGTCCACGACCACGGCCGAGTCCGCCAGTCGGGCGTCGAGGTCCCCCTTCTCCGTCACCGCCAGCATGTGGCCGTCCACCGGGTAGGCGTCGGGGTGCTCGCCGGTGAACTCGACCTCGTGGGGTTCCTGTTCGTAGCGCACGACGAGGGCCTCGGCGGCTTCCCTGGCCTGTTCGGAGGTCTCCGCCACGACCAGCGCCACCGGCCAGCCCATGTGCGGCACCCGGTCGTGCTGGAAGACGGCGCAGGTCGGGTCGGGCGTGCCCAGCAGTCCGTGGTAGTCGGTGACGAGGTGCGGGGCGTTGCGGTGGTCCAGGACGGCGAGGACGCCCGGCATGGCGAGCACGGGGTCGGTGTCGAGGGCGACGATGCGTCCGCGGGCGATGGTGGACACCACCAGCCAGCCGTGGGCGAGGTCGGCGAAGGGCACTTCCGCGGCGTAGCGGGCGGCTCCGGTGACCTTGTCCCGGCCCTCGACCCGGGTGTGGCCGGTGCCGACGGACGGCGCCTGCGCGGAGGTCGCCGTGGTCGTTCCGGTGGTGACGGTGGTCATCGAGCGGTCTCCTCGGCGAGTTCGGTCAGGACGGTCACCACGAGGTTGCGGATGAGGTCCACCTTGTAGCCGTTGTCCCGTAGCGGCCGGGCCGCCGCCAGTTCGGCGTCGGCCGCGGCGGTGTAGGTCTCGGCGCCGGCCGGTGCGCCGGCCAGGACCCGCTCGGCGGCAGTGGCCCGCCACGGGCGGGAGGCGACGGCCCCGAAGGCCAGGCGGGCCTCCTGGACGACGCCGTCCCGTACGTCGAGCGCGGCGGCGAGGGAGCCGATGGCGAAGGCGTAGGAGGCCCGTTCGCGCACCTTGCGGTAGCGGGAGTGGGCGGCGACCGGTGCGGGCGGCAGGGTGACGCCGGTGATCAGCGCGCCCGGCGGCAGGGCGGTCTCGCGGTGCGGGGTGTCCGCGACGGGCAGGTAGAAGTCCGCGAGCGTCAACTCCCCGGTCCCGTCCAGGGTTTGGAAGTGGACCACGGCGTCGAAGGCGGCCAGGGCGACGCCCATGTCCGAGGGGTGTACGGCCACACAGTGCTCGGAGGCGCCCAGGATCGCGTGGTTGCGGTGTTCGCCGGTGCGGGCGGGGCAACCGCTGCCGGGCACCCGCTTGTTGCAGGGACGGCTGACGTCGGTGAAGTAGCCGCAGCGTGTGCGCTGGAGCAGGTTCCCGCCGACCGTGGCCATGTTGCGCAGCTGTCCCGACGCGCCGGCGAGCACCGCCTGGGCGAGCGCCGGGTAGCGGCGCCGGACCTCGGGGTGGGCCGCCAGGTCGCCGTTGGTGACGGTGGCGCCGACGCGCAGTCCCCCCTCGGGCGTCGACTCGATCCGGTCGAGCGGGAGTTCGCGGATGTCGACGAGCCGTGCCGGCCGCTCGACACCGGTTTTCATGAGGTCGACGAGGTTGGTGCCGCCCCCGAGGAAGCGGGTGTCCGGGTCGGCGTCCAGCAATGCGACGGCTCCGGCGACGTCGTACGCCCGCCGGTAGTCGAACTCCCTCATGCCACGGCCTCCTTCGCGTCCGTTCCGAACTCGTCCGGCCGGGACTCCGCCGCGCGGGCCACCGCCTCGACGATCGAGACGTACGCACCGCAGCGGCACAGGTTGCCGCTCATCCGTTCCCGGATCTCGTCGGCGCTCAGGGCCGGCGGCCCCGCTTCTGGGCGGACGTCCTCGGTGACGGCGCTCGGCCAGCCCGCCGCGTGTTCCTCGATCATCCCGATCGCCGAGCAGATCTGGCCCGGGGTGCAGTAGCCGCACTGGTAGCCGTCCAGATCGAGGAACGCCTGCTGCACGGGGTGCAGCCGCTCGCCGTCCGCCACGCCTTCGATGGTGGTGATCTCGCGGCCCTCGGCCGCCACGGCCAGCTGCAGGCAGGCGACGGACCGACGGCCGTCGAGCAGGACCGTACAGGCCCCGCACTGTCCCTGGTCACAGCCCTTCTTGGTGCCGGTCAGGTCGAGCCGCTCGCGCAGGGCGTCGAGCAGGGTGGTGCGGTGATCGACGGGCAGTGTGTACTTCTCGCCGTTGATCTTCAAGGTGATGACACTGGACGTCGAAGGGGCCATGAGCAAGCTTCTTTCGCATTTCAGGACAGACGGAGGACCTGCAGCCGGGGTCTCGGGCGGCGGGGGGTGCGTCGTGCGGGCCTGTGGCGCGGGGGCTTGGCGAAGGTGCGGGGGGGTGCTGCGGCCGGACGGTGCAGCTGACGACTGCCGCGGGGGCGCGTCCGTCGCTATGGTGGACGTGACCGGACAGCTGTCCGCTACCTGGAAACCTAACGGACAGCTGTCCGCTTAGCAAGGGCGAGGTTTTGGCCACGCCTCGAGGAGGACGAGTGCCTCAGCAGAAGGACTCACCCCGGCGCTCGGACGCGCAGCGCAACCGCGAGCGCATCCTGGACGTGGCCCTCACCGAGCTGTCGCTCTGCGCGGACACCCCGCTGAGCGCGATCGCCAAGAAGGCCGGGGTCGGACAGGGCACCTTCTACCGCAACTTCCCCAACCGCGAGTCCCTCGTCCTGGAGATCTACCGCCACGAGATGCAGCAGGTCGCGGACAGCGCGCAGCGGCTGCTCGACACCCGGGCCCCCCACGAGGCCCTGCGCGCCTGGATGGACCGGCTGTCGGAGTTCGCCATGACCAAGGCCGGCCTGGCAGACGCGATCCGGCAGGTCACCGGCGCGCCGGGCGGCCCCGCGAAACCGTCCCCCACACCGGTGGCCCGTGCGGCGGAACTCCTGCTGCGCGCCAACGAGGAGGCCGGCACCGTACGGCCCGGCGTCACCGCGGACGACTTCCTCCTCGCCATCGCGGGCCTGTGGCAGCTCGACCCGCACGACGACTGGCGGCCACGCGCGGCCCGGCTCCTCGACCTGGTGATGGACGGACTGCGCACGGGAGCGGCCGGCGCCTGAAGCGCCGCGCGAGCCCCCTCACCCTGCGGAGGCTCGCGCCTCGGGGAAGGCTCGTCCGTCAGCACGGCCGCCGCGCGCGGCGCCGACCTCCCCCCATGGACCGGGACCGCGCGGCGCCCGCGAACGAGGTCGCGCACCCACGGCCGGATCACCTCACGGCGGCGGTGGTGCGGATGGGACGCGTGCCCACCGTAGGGCGTGGCCGGGCCGGGGGCGGGGGCTCGCGGGGCCAGGCAGGTACCCCGTCGGCCCCGCACCGGGGGCCTCCGGCGATGAGATGATCGGACGACGGACGCCGACCGCGTGAGGTGAGAGGGGCCGGACGATGGTGAGCGGTGATGCCGCCGTACTCGACGACCCGGTGGGCCGCTCCCTGCGCGGTCACCACGCCCGCTTCGCCCGTCGTCTCGGACGGGCCGCCACCTACGTGCCGGACGTCGCGACCTTCTCGGCGGTGTCCGGCGATCCCGGCCCGGCGGCCTGGGCCGACCTCGCCCGGTTGCTCGGTCCGGGTGAGTTCGCCGACATGTTCAGCTGCCCGGTGATCCCGCCGTCGGACTGGGCGCCGGTCTTCGTCCTGGAGGGCCGGCAGATGATCTGGGCCGGCGACCCCCGGCTCGGCCACCCGGGCGCCGTGAGCGGCACCGTGGTGGAGCTGGGCGCGGCCGACGTACCCGAGATGCTCGACCTGGTCGCACGGGCCCGGCCCGGCCCGTTCCGGCCGCGCACCCACGAACTCGGCACCTACCTCGGCATCCGCGACGACGGCAGGCTGGTGGCCCTGGCGGGTGAACGGCTCCGGCCTCCGGGCTGGACGGAGATCAGCTCGGTGTGCACCGCGCCGGAGGCACGAGGGCGGGGTCACGCCGCCCGTCTGGTGAGCGCCCTCGCCGCGCGCATCCTGGCCCGGGACGAGCGCCCGTTCCTGCACGTGGCCGAGGCGAACGCCCCCGCGCTGGCCCTCTACGAACGCCTCGGATTCGAGAGCCGCAAGCCCGTGACCTTCCGCGGTTTCCGCACTCCCTGAGGGGCCGGCGCGCTCCTCGGTCGGCGTTCGTCGGGCGGGGTCCTGCGCACGCTGTCCGTCACGGCCTTGGCGGGCGTCGGACCGTGCCCTCTTGCGGACTCCTCCGCGCCGGGGCTCCCGCGCCGCCGTCGCGGCGCGCTCGGCGACCCTATGCTTCTACTCGCTTGTAGAGAACGACCGGGAAGCTCCCGGTCGTTCGCACGGACGTGGAAGACATACGCACATGAAGGAGTGGACGCCTCGATGGTGTTCAAACGGCTGCTCGGCTCACTCGGTATCGGCGGCCCCTCGGTGGACACGGTCCTCGACCCCGGGCCCGCTCTGCCGGGCCACACCCTGACCGGGCAGGTGCATCTGCGGGGCGGGGAAGCCGACTTCGACATCGAGCACATCACGCTGGAGCTGGTGGCACGGGTCGAGGCCGAGCACGACGGCGGGGAGAGCGAGGGCATCGTCGTCTTCGACCGGTTCACGGTCGGCGGCGGCTTCCGGCTCGTGGCGGGCGAGCAGCGCGGCGTCCCGTTCAGTGTGACGCTGCCCTGGGAGACCCCGATCACCGAACTGCACGGACAGCCGCTGGGCATCGTGCTCGGCGTGCGCACCGAGCTGGGCGTGGCCGGCGCCAGGGACAAGGGTGACCTGGACCAGTTGTCCGTCGGGCCGCTGCCCGCCCAAGAGGCGGTCCTGGAAGCCCTGGGCCGGCTCGGCTTCGGTTTCCGGTCAGCCGATCTGGAGTACGGCCGCATCGGGGGTACGGGCCAGCAACTGCCCTTCTACCAGGAGGTCGAGCTGACACCGGCGCCGCAGTACGCGCACCAGGTCAATGAGATCGAGCTGACGTTCCTCGCCTCCCCCGCCGGTCTGGAGGTCGTCCTGGAGGCCGACAAGCGTGCCGGCCTCTTCTCCTCCGGCCACGACGCGCTGACCCGGTTCACCGTCGGCCACCACGAAGCACGGGACTGGAGCGCCGAAGTCGACGGCTGGATCCGGCAGTTGGTCGAACACCGGGCCGCATACGGCTCTCACGCCGCGTACGGGCACGGCGATCCGTACGCCGGCGGCCACGGGTATCACGACCCCCACGAGCAGCACGAGCAGCACCGCTCCGGACCGGGCATCGGCACGGCGGTCGCCGCCGGCGCGGCGGGGCTGGCGGTCGGTGTCGTGGGCGGCATGGTGGCGGCCGAGGTCGTGGACGAGATCGGCGACTTCTTCGAAGGGGACGAGGAAGACGGGGGAGACGAGGGAGACGAGGGCTGATGCCGGCGAGCGGACGGTGCGTCAGGAACCGATCGTCTTCAGGAAGTGATCAGCGTCCTCGCTGTCGGCCAGCCGTCCCAGGTTGAGCCACGAACCGTCCGCGAAGCGCAGGTGGAAGTGGCGCCGGCCCGGCTCCCGTTGGATCCGGGCCTCGCCGTGCGCGTACTCCGCGACGAGGTCGAAGTCATCGGCCTTGGTCGGTGACAGACGCCGTCCGCGCGAGGCGGCGAGGCAGATGCGGTCGGGGGTGAGCAACAGCAGGCGCCTGAGGTTGGGCGACTGCCCGTACCAGCGCAGCAGCAGCCGGCCGGCGGTGAGGTCCCAGTCGCCGTCGAAGACGTCGTCGGACGGCTCCGACCGGCGCCGGCGATCGCCGTCGGCACGCTGTGCCGTCGGGTCACGGTCGCGCCGGCCGCGCGACTGCCGGGATGCGGGTACGGCCAGCAACTCGTCGAGCTTGTCGATGAGGAACCACGGGATGACGATCACCGCCGCCAGCACCAGACCGACGTAGTAGAGCCAGTGCCGTCCCGGCTTCAGCCGCTTCTTGCCCGCCGCCCGGTGGACGTCCTTGGGCGGCCGTGGGATCTCCTTGCGCAGTCCGCACCACACGAGGGCCGACGGCTCCTCGCCCAGGATTTCACGTGCCCGCCGGTGCACCTTCCGTGTCGCCATGAACAAGATCATAGGAGTCGCAGGCCCCATGGCCGGGGCCGGGTCGGGGCGTCACCGGCCGGGTGCTCCGCCGGTGGACGTCCACGGGCCCCGGACGCGTCATGTCGTGCCGAACCATGCCTCCGCCAGCGACGGCAGTGTCGCGCCGTCCGGTACGTGGAGTTCCCGCATGTACCAGGGCAGGTCGCTGTACACGTGCAGCAGGGTGTACGCGAGCAGGTGCGACGGGTCGAAGGTGTGGCCGTACGCCTCGCTCAGGCGGGTCATGAGGCGGGCGTCGCCGCGGGTGACGAACAGGCCGACAGCGACGAAGTCGTAGGCACGGTTCCCGATTACGGCCGGTTCGAAGTCGAAGAACCCGGTCAGGCGCCACCCGCCGGGGTCGACCAGGAAGTGCTGCCGCATCACCTCGGTGTGCAGCAGCGAGCGGTGGGGGTCGCGCGGCAGCGGGACGGAGGCGAGGAAGTCCGGGATCCGTTCCAGCCACACGGGCGGCAGTCCGCGGTCCCGTTGCTGCTCCACGGCACCGGCACGACGGCGGTCCAGGAAGGCGCGCCAGTCCCGGGGGCCGACGACGTCGGCGAGGGGGCCGGCGTCGAGGGAGTGCAGCACCGCCAGGGTCTCACCGATCTCGGTGACGAACCGTTCGCGGTGGCCGCGTGGTGCGCGGTCCCAGGCGCGGGCCAGGTTCTCGCCGGGGAGCCGGGACATCAGGACGTACTGCCAGCCGTTCTCGTACGGGCCGAAGTCGCGCACCCGCGGTGTCGGTACGGGCAGCCGTCCGTCGAGGTGGGTGAGGACGGCGCCCTCCGTGACGCCGTCCTGGGCGGCGGTGCCGGGGAACAGCTTGAGGACGTGCTCGTCACCCACCGCGTAGACCGGCTGGGTCCCGTCCGGGAAACGGGTCAGTGGTGCGCCGGCCAGGCCGAGACGTGCGCAGAGGTCCTCCACGCCGGGACGCAGGACCGTCTCGTCGGGGACGACCGCGTCCCACTGTTCGTCTGTTTCCACCGGCGGCAGCATGTCCGGGAACCTAGGCCACCGGCCGCCCGCGGACAACGCAATTTGCCGGCCGGGGGCTGTCGGTCAGCAGGTGCGGCCCGTGTAGTGGGCGCCCTGGATCTTGTTGGCGGAACCCAGCCAGGTCCGGCCCGGTGCCACGCACCGCTCGTAGTCGGGCGCCAGCGCCACCTCCACCTTGATCACCACGTGGGAGCCGTCCGAGGTGCAGTGGTTGTAGTAGGCGTCGGAGCCGGTCTCGTAGAAGCCGCACGGATCGGCGGCCGCCGGGGTCGCGGTGGCCGTTCCGGCGCCGAGGAGGCCGAACGCGAGGGCGAGGGAACCGAGGGTACTGGTCAGCAGGCGACGTGCGTGCACGGCGAACTCCTCAAGTGGAGGCGGGAGAGGGGAAACGGTGCCGTCGGCCGCGGCGGGACCGCCGGACCGGGCACGGGCCCATGGTCACGGACCGCGGTCGCCGGATCCCCCCTCCGCCCGGCTGTTTCACCCGCCGAATCATTTCCTCGTTACGCCATCCGTGGGCAGGCGGTTGCGGCCGGCCCCGGGACGAGTACTCCCGTCCCTTCGCCGTCGAGCGCGTCCAGGATCATCCACGATCTCGCCGGAAGCGCGCATTCCGTCCAGATGCTGAGGGCGCTCTCCCCGACCAGCTCTCTTCCACGCCGAAGGAGACATGAACGTGGAAACGCACGCCCCCATGCAGTCCCCTCACAACCCGGACACCGCCCTGCGCGACGGCGTCCGGCGGGTGACCGTCGTCGGCGCCGGTTTCTCCGGCACGCTCACCGCCATACGGCTGCTCCACTTCGCGGACACGCCACTGGAGATATGTCTGATCGAACGGGAGGAGGGCTACCGCTACGGCGGCATCGCCTTCGGCCAGGCCTCCACCAACTGGGCGCACATGCTCAACATCCAGGCCGGCCGGATCACGCTGCGCCGGGAGCGCCCGGAGGACTTCCTGGAGTGGGCCAACGAGGAGGCGGACCGCTCCGGTTGGCCGCGCGAGTGGCAGTACCACACCTTCGGCGTGGCCTGTGTCGTGCCGCGGCGGATCTTCTGGCAGTACCTGGCCGAGCGGCTGCGCGGCGCGGTCGCCGACGCGCACGCGGACGTGACGCTGCGGGAGCTGACCGGTGAGGTCTTCGACGTGCGCGCGCAGGATGGCGGTTACGTCGTCAGGTACGCCGACGCCGGCCCGCAGGGCGCCGTGCACGAGCTGCCCTCGGACCAGGTGGTCCTGGCGACCGGGCACCTCTCCCCGGTGCAGGCGCCGTTCTACCACCGCGTCAGGGACTCCGACCGCTTCATCGCCGACCCCTACGCCCCCGGCGCCCAGGAGCGTTTCCAGGCGGTCGGTCCCGAGGAGACCGTTCTCGTCACGGGCTCCGCCCTGTCGGCGTTCGACACGGTGATCTCGCTCGTGCACGCCGGGCACCGCGGCCGGATCCTGATCTGCTCGCGGGGCGGCCACCTGCACGGCACCTACCCCGTGGACCACGAGCACGACATCTGGCAGACCCGCCGCCCGCCCTTCCTCGACGCCGAGCGGCTCACCCCCGAGGTGGTCGTGGAGGGCATCAAGGCGGAGTACGCGCACCTGCGCGAGGAGCACGGGATCGAACCGGGCAGCGCGCTCGACGCCGTCTTCCCCGAGCGGGTGATGAAGGCGTGGGAGCCGTACGTCGTCGAGCTGGTCTCGCGGATGGAAGCGCGCGATGTGCGGATGCTGCTGGACCGGTACAAGAGCCTGATCGTCACCTCCCGCACCAGCACCGTGCGGGAGATCGGCGGTGTGGTGCGCAGCCGGATGCGCGGCTTCAACGGCGCGCCGAAGACCGTCGAGGTGCTGGCCGCCCGCATCCAGGACATGCGGCCGGTGGAGGACGGCACGAGGATCCGGGTGGTCTTCGCCGACCAGCCGGACGTCGTCGTGGACCGGGTCGTCAACTGCCTGGGCAACAACACCGACTACGAGCACCCCGGCCACCCCCTGTGGCAGGGCCTGGTCCACGGGTACGGGTACGCCCGGCCGCAGACCAGGACCCACCGCGGTGTCGAGGTCGGCACGCACGGCCAGCTCGTCACGGCCGACGGCACGATCGCGCCGGGCCTCTTCGGTGTCGGCCCGATGCGCCAGGGCGACGAGACCACCCGGCGCGGCCGTCTCGGCGCGTTCGTGTTCAGTATCGGCACCCTGCGCAACCAGTGCTTCGACACGGCGATGGAGGTGCTGCGCCGGCTGAGGTCCGCGAGCGACGAGGAGCAGATGGACATTCCCGACGGCATCCACCACTGCCTGATCCGCAGCAGCGACTGGATCGCCGCCGACCTGCTCACCGAGGAACCGGACGCGGCCCGGCTGCGCGAGCGTCTGCTCGCCCACGCCCGCGAGAGCGCCTACCCCAACGCCGTCAGCCACCTCCAGGCCCAGGACCGTACCGAGCGCGCCAAGTACCGACGGATCCTGGACGACGACCTGGCCGAGTTCGCTGCCGCCCTGGCCCGAGAGTTCGGCCTTACCGCCCAGCAGGCCCGGCGGACCGTCTCCCTGCTCGCCACGCTGGTGGAGAAGCACGCGGTGCACACCCTGTGCGACATCACCAGGCTGGCCGGCTGGGACTCCGGCTACGCCGAGCAGGTCCGGTACGCCCCGAAGAAGGGCGAGTGATGACCGAGCAGTCCCGGCAGGAGCTGCTGAGCCGGCTGTTCCTGGTCCGGCACGGCGAGTCGACCTGCAACTCCGTGCACCGCATCGCCGGACAGCGCGACGCGCCCCTGACGTTCCTCGGCCGCATCCAGGCCGAGAAGGTGGCCCAGGGCCACCGCGGCCGGCGTTTCGACCGCGTCTACGTCTCCCCGCTCGCCCGCGCCCACGAGACCGCCGGCCTCATCTTCGACCTGGAGGACCAGGTGCCCGGTGCCCCGGAGGTCGTGGTCGACGAGCGGCTGATGGAACGGGACTTCGGCAGCTACACGCTGGAGAGCAAGTCCATCCTCCAGCGCCGGCACGGCATCGCCGAGTACGAGCGGGCCATGAACGCCGACAGCCCCACCATGCACGGCGGGGAGACGTTCGCACAGTTCCGGGACCGCGTCCGCGCCTTCTACGAGCGGGAGTTGCTGCCCGCTCTGCGGCGCGGTGAGGTCGTCTGCGTGGTCTCGCACAAGTACGTGGTCGAGCTGATCTGCCGGTTCCTCCTGGACCGGCCGGCCGACGAGTCGTACGACCTGCGGCTGCCCAACTCCCAGATGCTGCGGGGCGACCGCATCCAAGGCTACGTCAAGAACGAGAACAAGACCCTGAACATGGTCTACGACTGGATCGTCGTCAACCATCCCGTGGTCTTCTGCGCCGGTCTGGCCGTCGGACTGCTGGCCAACCTGGCCGGAGTGCGCCTGTCGGCGTCCCCGTACCTGCTGCTCACGCTCCTGGTGCTGGCCAGTGTCATCACCATGTGCCGTATCGAGCTGGAGAACGCCCGGGGTTTCGTCACCGATCCGGGAACGCTCAGGTCCGTCGCCCTGCGCTATCTGGCCCTGCCCCTGGTCCTCGCGGCGGTCCTGCGCTTCGCGGACGTCGGCGGCGAGAGTACGGCGGCCATCGCGGCGGTGTTCCTCGCCACACCCAGTTCGGTGGTGGCGATGACCGTCAGCCGCTGTCTCGGCGGGATGATCATGCCGGCGTTCGCGCAGGTGCTGCTCTCGTCACTGGCCGCCACCGTCTCCCTCTCCACGGTCCTGGCGCTGACCCTGCGCGAGGACGTCGGCCCGGCCGTGGCGATCACCACCGCCACCTCCACGGGCGTCGTCACGGCGGCCTACCTCGTGGTGCGGAGGCTGCGGGAGCGCTCGCCGATCCGCACGGCCAAGTACGGTGAGCGCAACGGCTATGTGGCGGTCCTCCTGCTCACCGGGTTCATCGTGCTGGTGTGCCTGAAGCTCGACCTCGACGGCTTCTCCCGCTACGCTCCGACGGCCGCGTGCGTCGCCGTCGGGCTGCGGCTGGCGGCCGCGCTGCTCAAGCGGCGCCGGCACGTGCACACGCTGGACGACTACACCGCCATGACGTACCCGAACGTGTTCGCCGTCGTCATCATCGCCGCTTTCACCGGGCACACGGCGCTGGAGCAGGTGGCCATCTGGACCCTGCTGCCGATGTTCGTCCTGTCCTTCTTCGACAGCTGGTACGCCCGGTTCCTCGTCGTCGCCCCCGACGACCCGCGCTGGCCCGGTGTCCTCGGCCTCCCGGAGCACACCCCGGCCCGCGGACGTGCCGTCCCCGCCCCCTCGGTGTCCCCGGACGCCGCCTCCCGCCTGCCGACCAGGAGTTGACCTTGACCGCGCGACCAGCTTCCCTGATACCCCGGCCGTTGCTGTTCTGGTCCGGCGTCGCCGTGACCTCGGCCGGTGTCGTCGAACACCTGTGGATGTTCGCCGAGTCCGCGTCCATAGACTTCAACATGGCCATGATGGACATGTCGGGGACGATGTGGGCCGCGATGGCCGCCATCGTCGTCGGCGTGGTGATGGCCGGGTTCGCGGTGGTGCAGCCGGCCGGAACCGCTCCCGCCGTCTCCCCCGCTCCGGCGCGGACGGCCCCGGCGAGCCGGTACCGGCTCATCGCCATCCTGAGTTTCGCGCTGCTGGTGGACCAGATGAAGCCGGCCACCCTGGCGTTCATCTCCCCCGGTATGCGCGCCGAGTTCCACCTCAGCGCCGCCGAGATCTCGTGGCTGCCCACGGTGGCGCTGACCGGCACGGTCCTCGGCTCCCTCGTCTGGGGGCGCGCGGCGGACCGGATCGGACGCCGGGCCACCATCCTCATCTCCTCCCTGCTCTTCCTCGGCACGACGGTCTGCGGCGCCATGCCGAGTTTCAGCGGCAACCTCGTCATGTGCGCCCTGATGGGCATGGCGGCCGGCGGCATGCTGCCCGTCGTGTACGCCCTGATGACCGAGAGCCTGCCGCCCGGCCGTCGTGCGGCCATCATGGTGCTCCAGGCCGGCCTCACCACCACCGGCGGCTACATGGCCGCCTCCGGGCTGGCCGCCGTCCTCATCCCGCTGGCCGGCTGGCGGGTGCTGTGGTTCGCCCAGCTCCCGTTGGTCGTGGTCCTGATCGCGCTGAACCGGTGGATCCCGGAGTCGGCCGCCTTCGCCGCCCGGCAGACGCGGCGCGCACCCATCCCGGCGTCCACCCTGTTCAAGCGTCCGCAGACGGCCAAGACGCTGGTGGTGAGCGCCTACGCGCTGGCCTGGGGCATGGTCTACTGGGGTTTCATCACCTTCCTGCCCAGCCAGCTGGAGTCCTCCGGCGGGCACGGCATGTCCGCCGCCACCCTCCTGTTCGTCTCCTCCCTGCTGTCCATCCCCACCTGCGCGGTGGCCGCCTGGCTGTACATGCGCTGGTCGGCCCGGGGCACCATGGTCGTCTACGCGGCCCTCACCGTCGGCGCCCTCCTCGCTCTGGCCGTCGTCGGCATGGACGGCAGCCGGCCCGTGCTGCTGACCGCCGTGATGCTGCTGTTCGCCGGGACCGCCGGTGTCATCGCGCTCATCGGCCCGTACACGGCCGAGATCTACCCGCTGGCCATCCGGGGCACCGCAGGCGGATGGGCGGCGGCCGTCGGGAAGTCCGGCGGGGCCTTCGGGCCGCCCCTGATCGCGCTGGTGCTCTCGGCGCCGGGCGGCATGCGCACCGCCGCGGTGTTCGTGGCGCTTCCCATGGCCCTGGCGGGAATCGCGGTGGCCGTCCGCGGCAGCGATCCGCAGGCAGCCGTCCAGCCGGCCGGGGACGCCACCGCGCTCGACGCCGAACTGGACGACCTGGTGCACGGCCGGCCCGTGCCCGCCGTGGGCACGCCCGCGACCGGCCAGGGAGGTACGGCGGCATGACCGGGGACGTCAACGGCGTCGCCCTCGCGGTCTTCGCCCTCTTCTTCCTGGCGGTCACGGTCATGGGCTTCCTGGCCGCCCGCTGGCGCCGGACCGGCAGCGGCCACAGCCTGGACGAATGGGGGCTGGGCGGCCGGTCGTTCGGCACCTGGATCACCTGGTTCCTGCTCGGCGGCGACGTCTACACGGCGTACACCTTCGTCGCCGTACCCGCCGCGATCTACGCGGCGGGCGCGTCCGGCTTCTTCGCGGTGCCGTACACGATCCTGGTGTACCCGCTGATCTTCACCTTCCTGCCCCGTCTGTGGTCGGTCTCGCACCGGCACGGGTACGTCACCACCGCCGACTTCGTGCGCGGCCGGTTCGGCTCCCGGGGGCTGTCGCTGGCGGTGGCGTTCACCGGCATCCTCGCGACCATGCCGTACATCGCGCTCCAACTGGTCGGCATCCAGGCGGTGCTGGACGTGATGGGCGTCGGTGGCGGCGAGAACACCCACTGGTTCGTGAAGGACCTGCCGCTGCTGATCGCCTTCGGTGTGCTGGCCGCGTACACGTACTCGTCCGGCCTGCGGGCGCCCGCGATGATCGCGTTCGTCAAGGACACCCTGGTCTACGTCGTGATCACCGTGGCGATCGTCTACATTCCGATCAGGCTGGGCGGGTTCGACGAGGTCTTCGCGAAGGCGGGCGAGAAGTTCACGAGCACGGGGGCCGGCGGGCTCGTCACGGCACCTGGGGGGCAGTGGACGTACGCGACGCTGGCACTGGGTTCCGCCATGGCGATGTTCATGTACCCGCACTCCGTCACGGCGACCCTGTCGTCCAGGAGCCGTGAGGTGATCCGGCGCAGTACGACGGTCATGCCGCTGTACACGCTGATGCTGGGGCTGCTGGCGCTGCTGGGCTTCATGGCGATCGCGGCCGGGGTGAAGGTCGCCAACGGGCAGCTCGCCATCCCGCAGCTGTTCGAGGACATGTTCCCGGACTGGTTCGCGGGCGTCGCCTTCGCCGCCATCGGCATCGGCGCCCTCGTCCCGGCCGCCATCATGTCCATCGCCGCGGCCAACCTCTTCACCCG
>NZ_JBVKBI010000045.1:0-19622 GCF_055639035.1 Streptomyces sp. NPDC107654 | reverse complement strand
TCGATCACCTGCCGGTGATCCCGCCACCGGCCACAACGCCTGTTGCTGACCGGCAGGAACGGCCGCAGCCGTTCCCACTCGGCATCCGTCAGATCACCCCGCCCCATGTCCACATCAACGACACGACTGCGGAGTAGTCACATGATCGGCCGGACAAGTCCTAGCGCAGGTCGATGACCGTGCGGAGCTTGCCGCTGGTCGCCGTGCGCTCGAAATCCTCCCTGCCAACCGTCTGCACGGCCAGGGACAGCAGCCCCTCCGCCAGCGCCGAGGCGAGTTCCGAAACCTCGGCGCGGAGGGCCGCCCGCGCGACCCCGGCGTCCGGCGCGTACTGCTCGTCGAGCCGGACAGTCATCCGCTCCCGGTCGGCGCCCGGGGCCACCACCAGCTGCGCCTCACCGTGATAGCCGAGCCGCTCCTCCAGGGCGCGCACGACCCGGCGGTAGTTGACGAAGTACGTGCCCACGCGGACCACGTCGCCGTAACGCCCGAGCAGTTCCAGGCGTGGCACGTGGCTGCCGCACGCGCACGCGCCCGGTACCGCCCGCCCCAGGTCGCCGATCTCGTAGCGCTCCAGCCGCTGTCCGGCCCGCGCCCGGGACGTGAACACGAGCCGTCCGGGCTCGCCCGGCGCCACCGGCCGGTCCTCGTGCGGGTCCAGGATCTCCAGCGTGTGCAGATCGGTCAGCACGTGGTGGACCGAGCCCTCGCAGGAGGCGCACTGGTAGCCCAGGGGGCCCAGGTCGGTGCTGCCGTAGGCCGCCGAGCGGATCACCTGGACCCCGAACTCCTCGGTGAGTACCCGGCGTTGTTCGGTGGTGAAGTGCTCGCCGCCGTAGAACACCTTGCGGATGCCGCCGTAGGCACGCAACCGGTCCGCCTCCGCGTGGAAGAGCTGCCACAGGTAGGAGGGCATGCCGAAGACGGTGTCCGCCCGGTGGGTGACCAGTGCCTCGGCCACCGAGGCGTGGTCGGGGCCCGCGGCGACGGGGAACTGGGTGGCGTCGAGCCGCTCCAGGATGGAGAAGAAGCTGATGAAGCTGCCGTACATCCCGCCGCAGTAGAACAGGTTGGCCGCCCGGTCCCGGGCCGGGTCGAAACCGGCGGTGATCAGCCCGTCCGCCGCGGCGCGCATCTGGTTGTCGTAGTCGTCGCAGGTGAACACCGACAGCGCGGGTGCGCCCGTGGACCCCCCGCTGCGGAAGTACAACTGCGCGTGGCGCGGTTCGAGGGAGGCCAGCGCGCGCTGTACGCCCTCCTTGCCGAGCAGCGGAGCGTCCGGCGCGGGGGGCGGCACCGGCGGGCCCACCAGGTCGTCCAGGCAGGCCACGGTTCGGAAGTCGGCGTCCGTGGTGCGCACGCTCACCCGGCGGCTGTAGCGCTGCAACGCGTAGACACCGTCGTGGGGTTCACCCTCGTAGCTCTCCAGCATGGAGCCGACCGGGGTGACGCGGGTGACGCCCGCGGCGAGCAGCACGCGGGACAGCGCGGCCAGGTCCGCCCGGTCGGCACCGATCGCCGCGGTCTGGAGGTAGCGGCGCATGGGGCGCAGGGTCGCGGTGACCGCGTGCCGGGGCAGGGGTTTCACCCGGACCGTGCGGTACAGGGGGGACGCGTCGAGCGCGGGCCGGGTGTCGGCCAGCACCCGCCAGGAGCGGTCCTCCGCCGCGAACACCCGGGTCAGGCCCAGGTGCTGTTCCAGCCGGGCGAGTTGGAGCACGGTGGTGATCTCCGCCTGCTCGGCCGTGCCGGCCACGGCGCACGGCGGCCGCGCGGCGGACACCAGGGCGAGCCGCTCGGCGAACCGTCCGGCCAGCGCGAAGAGTTCCTCGCCGTCGTCGGTGTCGAGGTACACCACCTGCGGACTGGAACACGCCTGCTGTTCGAGCCGGCAGACGTCCTCGGCCAGCGCGTCGAGGACGCCCTCGTCGGACGCCGCCGGCCGGGTCAGGTAGGCGAAGGAGATCCGGTGGCCCCACTCGACCACCCGGCAGCCGGGCGGCGCCAGTTCGCCCGCCGTGCGCACCGCGTCCTCGCCGCCCCACACCGCGATGGCGTCGGCCTGTCCGCACAGCGCTTCGAGCCACTCGCGGCGCGAGGACGGGAACGGCAGGGCGATGACGCGTTCGGCGATCAGCCCGGAGGGGTCGGCGGCGCCGAGCGCGGCGAGCAGGTCCAGGGCGAGGCCCGGATCGGAGCTGCTGGTCTTGAGCACGTTGAGGTTGCCGGCCAGCAGCCCCTCGACGACGCTCAGCGGGGCCACCGCCGCCGCGTTGCCCGGTGCGATGTGCACCAGCAGACCGACGGGTGCCCAGGCCTCGAACACCGTCGCACGGGCGTCCGGCCGGGTCAGCCGCTCCGGTCGCAGCCCGCCGAGTTCCCGCCGCAGCTTGCGTTCCAGGGCCTCCCGGGTGAGCGCGCCGGACAGTTCGGCCAGGACGGCCGCGCCCTCCTCGGCGGGCAGGTGCCCGACGAGGCGGCCGTACAGGGCGGAGGAGGGATCGGCCAGGTCGCGGCCGACCGTGGCACAGGCCCCCACCACCACGTCGGTGGGCAGGGACCGCGTCAGGACGCGCCCGGCCAGCTCCGGCAGCCCGACGAGCCGTCGGCCGGCCTCCGCGTCGTCGATGAACTCGCCCTGCCAATAGTGCAGTTCGGAGGTGGTCACGACATTCCCTTCATCAGTTCGGCGGCGGCCACCGCACAGCTGCGGTTGCGGCTCACGCCGGCGCGCCCGTGCACGGTGAACCAGTCGGTGGACAGCGGGCAGGGGCAGGCATCCCCCGGGTGCAGCGACGCGAGGTCGCCCATCACCACGCTGTGCGCGGGCACGGATGTGATGTAGGGGCTGACCAGGTGCAGGAAGCCGCGTTCGCCGTACGGCAGCGGACGCAGCGTGCCGGTGTCGCGCACGGCCGCGCGCGCCCAGACGGGTATGTGCAGCCGGTGGTGCGCGCACTCGACGTACGGCACACAGTGCTCGACCGAGCCGAAGGTGTCGCGCACGCGGTCCCCCGGCACCCCGAGGAGGTCGGTGACCGCGGCGCGGAACGCGTCCTTGCCGATCTGCCGGTCGGCGTGGCCCTTCCAGCCGCCGCCGAGCACCACCAGCGATCCCTCGGGCAGGGTGAGCGGCGGCAGGCCCGTCGCCCGCATCCGCTCCAGCGTGAAGTACAGGAATGCCGGGAAGCCCAGGATGCGTACCGGCACGTCGTCCTCCGCGTACCGCTGGAGCGCCGCGATGCAGCCGTGCACGTCGAACTCGTGGCCCCCGCCGGCGTGCCGCAGCGCGTGCGTGACGTGCCGGGCCGGGGCGAAGTCGCACAGGTAGTTGTCGGTGAACGACGTGCCCAGTTTCAGGGAGGGCGCGGGTTCGTAGCTGTACAGCAGGTAGTTCACCGGCTGGTCGGGGGTGATCCAGCCGTAGTGGTCGAAGATCCGGGCCACCATGCGCTGCGCCGAGCGGATGGTCCACTCGTCGAAGAACATCTGCGACTTCTGCCCCGTGGTCCCCGAGGAGGTCAGGTGCAGGAACACCTCTTCACGCGGGATGGAGAGCGCCTCGTGGCGCTTGAAGAAGGCGGCGGGCACCAGCGGAGCGCGCACCCCGCTGCCGACGGACGGCGCGGGCGTCTCGGCCGGGTCCTGGAGCACGCCGGCGAAGAAGGGCGAGCGGTCGGCGTGCCAGGCGTTCGTCTCCGCCATGGCGGCGGCGAACAGCTCGTCCACGGCCGGACCGTGGGTGTACGGCTCCGTCAGGTCGCACAGCCGCTGTACGTGGCCGAGCGCCGCCGGGTCGGGGACCTGGACGGGCGCGAGATGGGGTTTCACGGGGTCACCTCGTGGAGGGGCAGGTAGGTGGCGGTCCAGGCACTCAGGTAGGCGCCGAGGAAGGGCTGGAGCAGCGGGCTGACGGCGGTGGTGCGGAAGTCGATCTGACGGCTGGTCCGCGACAGGACGACGTAGTCGTGGAGGCGGTCGCGGACGCGGCGCATCGCCGGGTAGACCGCGCTCGGCACGAACCCCGAGGCGAGGAACACCTCGAGTGCCTCGGAGTCGGCCAGCGGCAGCAGCGCCTCGGCGTAGTCCGCGCCGGCCCGGGTCACCGCGGTCATCAGGGCTTCCAGGGCACCGGCCACCGCGGCGGGACGCGGATGGACGGCGACGAGCGCACAGCTTCCCGCCGTGGCGTCGAGGTCGGCGTACGCCTCGAAGCTGCCGTCGGCCGCGACCAGGATCGCGTTGGGCGTGTGCAGCGGGAAGAAGCGGTCGTCGGCCTGTGGAAACAGCTCCAGGAAGCGGCGCCGCACGAAGGCCGGGGCGGTGATCAGCTCGATCGGCTCGGCACCGGCGGCCGTCCCCGCCGTGCCTCGGGTCGGCACCGGCCAGGTGCCGGCGCCGTCGATACCGACGCCGGCGGACACCGCGGACAGCAGCGGCGCCAGCCGTTCGGGCACGGTCGGCACCGGTGCGCGGTGTTCCAGCACGCCGTCGGCGTAGCGGGCGAACAGGGCGAGGGTCTCGCACCCGTCGACCTCGACGGCGTTCGGCAGCAGGCCGAGCGGCCGGAAGCCGTTGCGCACGACGACGTGCTGCGGGCCCTCCGTGACCAGCCGGACGGTGGCGTACACCGAGTCCAGGGCGCCGGTGCCGAAGGCCGCGTCGCACACCGCCCCGGTCAGCCGGGAGGCGAGCCCGCCACCGCGGTGACCGGGGTGCACGGCGAGTCCGACGAGCTTGCCGATGCGGCTGCCCGGTTCGGTCAGCACGACGGCGGAACCCACCAGGGCGCCGCCGTCCGTGCGGGCGGTGAGCCAGTGCGCGGTGCCGTCGGTGATCAGCCGGCGCATGACCACCGGGTCGCTGCCCAGCGGCACCGGATAGCCGTGCCCGTACACCTCGAAGTACAACTGCCGCAGTTCCGCGATGTCCTGGGGGGAGGCGGGGGAGAGGACGGCGGTCACGACGGCGCTCCCGCCGGTTCCGGTACGGCGGGCATCTGCTCGGCCCCGGCGTCGTCGCGGCGGCCCAGCCACCACAGCGCCAGCGCCACCGGTACCAGACCCGCGCCCTGCAGCAGGCAGAGCGAGCGAGCCGCCAGCTGGTCGCCCAGCGCGCCGAAGACGAGCGAGGACACCGGGAACGTGGCGCCCAGCAGCGCCTGCATGACCGCGAAGAAACCAGGTTTGTCGGCCGCGGGCACGAGTCGCTGGAACAGCGCGACGAACCGCACGCCGATGACACCGACGCACCAGCCGGCCACAGCCATCGACAGGAGGGCCGCCGGGTGCCCGGTGGACAGCCCCGGCAGGCAGAGAGCCGCGGCCATCACCGCCAGGCACACGCTGCCGAGGGTGACGGGACGGCCGGGCAGCCGGCCGCCGCTGAAGGACCCGACCAGGGTGCCCGCACCGAGGGCCGCCTCCAGTGAGGCCACCGTGGAGCCGCTCGCGTGCAGCACGTCCCGGGTGTACAGCGGCATCACGACGTAGACGGCGGTGGTGAAGACGTTGGCTGCGGCGAAACAGACCAGCACCCGGCGGATGAACGGCAGACCGGCCAGCACCTCGCGCAGCGGGCGCCGCCCCGGGGACGGCCCGTCGGGCTGCGCGCCGCCCGGCTCCGTCCGCGGGAACCGGGTGGTGCCGACCAGCAGCGCAGCGAGCAGGTACGCGCCGGCGCACACGCCGATGACGGCCGCCAGTGAGCCCGCGTCGACCACCAGCGGGCCGAGCAGCCCGCCGCACAGCCCGGCGACGGACTGGGTGGACAGCTCGAAGCCGGTGGCCGACTCGATGTCGGCGTCCTCGACCAGTTCCGGCACCGAGGTGGTCAGGCAGGGATCGAACACCGCCTGGCAGGCGGCCAGCGCCAGCCCGACCGCGTAGGCGGCGGCCACGGGCAGCGTCCCGGCGTACGCCGGCAGCGCCGCCGCGGCCGCCACCACCCCGGCCGCGGCCGACGCGCCGGCCAGCACCGTGCGGTGCGCGTACCGGGCGACGACGCGTGCCACCAGCGGGGCGAGCGCGACCGCGGGCAGGGTGCTCACCATGAGGAACAGACCCGAGGCGAGGCCGCGCTCCGCGCCGCCCGCGGAGCCGACGAGCCACCACACCGCACCGACCTGGAACATGCGGCTCGCCGCCTGGGTGAGGAGCTGACCTCCCCAGACCCTGCCGAAGGACGGATTGCGCAGGACGAGCGGCAGGCGGCGCGCCCGCACGGATGCCGCGCTCACGCGTGCGGCCGTTCGTCGACGACGCGCACCAGCTTGCCCGAACGGGAGTTGACCACCAGGTCCCGGTGCCGCACCCACTCGACGGTGAGCGGGTTCACGTGTCCGGCGGCGGTCGCGGTGGCGTACAGCGGACGCTCCGCCAGCAGCGCGGCGACGACGGACTCGCCGAGCCCCTCGTATCCCTGGGCGGGGTCGGCGACCGCGAGCCGCAGCAGCAGCCCGTCGCGCCCGTCCCGCCGCTGCACGACCAGCTGCAGGCCCGTCACCTCCCCGGATGCGTCGACGGCGCGGACGATGTCGTGGGCGTCCTCGGTGTACAGCGAGACCGGCCCCACCCGTACGCCCTCCTCGGCGCGGCCGAGGATGCGGAAGACACCGGAGTCCCGGTCGACCCACTCGGCCCGGTCGCCCGCCGGATAGCGGATCACCGGCATGAGCCGCCTGCGCAGGTCGGTGACGACGAGGCGTCCCGGCACACCGGGCGCTTCGACGGGAAGTCCGGTGTCGTCGCCGAGGATCTCGACCACCGTGTACGGGGTGAACGCGCGGTGCACCCGCGGATCCTCGCCGGGCACGGCCTCGCCGAGCAGCCCCGCGTCCACGCTCGCGTACCCGAGGGAGCGCGGCCGGGCATTCGGGAACGCCGCGCGCAGCAGCGGGAGTTGATCGCCGAAAAGGCATTCCCCGCCGAAGAACAGCAGCTCCACGTCCGGCAGTGACCGGCCGGCGGAGGTGAGATGCTCGGCGAGCGAGCACAGCGTGGTCGGTGTACCGGCGACGACCTGGACTGCGAACTCCTCCAGCGTCGCCACCGTGGATTCCAGGGGCGCCGCCCCACCGAGGGGCAGACGGACGTTGGCCACGGGGGAGCGGTGCAGCGAGTCCAGGACGAAGGTGAAGCTGGCGTACAGGTCACCGGCGTAGAAGAGGTCCGCCACCCGGTGCCCGGGCCGCAGCCCCGCACGGACCAGCCCGGCACCGAACGCGGTGGTGAACTCCCGCCACTCCGTGCGGGTGTAGTAGGAGAACTTCGGTGACCCGGTGGTCCCGCCGCTGCGGAAGACGACCGCTTCGTCCAGGGGAGCGGTCAGCAGTCGGTTGGCGCTGGGCGTGTTGGCCTGCCAGAAATCGGCCTGGGGTACCACCGGGAGATCCATGAGGCGCTCGACGCGATCGGGAAGACCGGCGTAGAGCTCACGGTAGAAAGACGAGTTGTCGCGGGCGAAACGTACGAGTTCCGCGAATGGTTGAACGGGCATCAATTCCTGCTCGAAGGCCTGGTCCGCCGGGACGGAAAACGCCCGGCGAGATACGACAGGGCCGACCCGCTGGGGCGGGTGTGGACCAGGTCGCTGAGGGTCTGGAAAAGCGGCGCACCCCTGACGGGCGCGACGTCCGCTGCCTCAGATTATCTCACTATCCGGGACGGGCTTGCGTCAACTGGTCACGTGCGCAGGGCCCTTGCGGCCGCGTGGACGAGGGCTTGAGTCATTCGGTTCCTTCGGGCGCCGAGACGGTGATCACATTTCACGGTCACAGATAATTGCTCGTTGAATTGTTCGTAGCTGAATCAACTCGGGCGGGGAGGAAACCGGGCGCTGCGCCATTCGGGCGACGGAAACATCGGACCGGCCCCCGGGTGGTAGACCTGGCCCGTGTCCGGGCGTGTCATCCGGCCGCCGGTCGCGCACGCGACGATCAGGAGTGAGGATGCCCGCTGCCCCCGTTTCCCGTCCCCCCGGTGACGGACGAGGCCCCCGGCTGCGCGAGCGGTGGCGCCAGGTGCTCGACCACCGCACCGGCCCCACCCAGCGCTCACTCATGGCGGCCTGGCTCGGCTTCGGCTGCACGTTCGGCACGGCACGGCTGATCACGCACGGGATCCGGGGCGGCTGGCTGCCTTGGGGCAACATCTCAGCCGGCCGGACACACCTGCACCACTACAACTTCGGCATCGCCACCCTCGCGGGCGTCGGACTCGTGGCGGTACGCGGGGACCGGGCCCATGTCGGCCATCCCTGGATCGGCGCCCTGTACGGCGCGGGCTCGGCGCTGATCGCCGACGAGTTCGCCCTGCTGCTGGACCTGGAGGACGTCTACTGGGCCAAGCAGGGACGCATCAGCGTGGACGTGTCCCTGGGCATCCTCAGCGCGCTCGGCCTCTACCTGACCGCGGCACCGTTCTGGCACGAGATCACCGAGGTCACCGGCGCCCACGTCCGTCGGCGCCTCGCCTCCTGACCCGGAGCCGATGCTCGCCGGCCCCGTGTCCGACCCTGGTCTGCCACCGGGCTGGGCGGCGGAGCCGAAATGGGACGGCCGGCGTGCACTGTCGGCCGTGGAGCCGGAGGGCGGCCGAACGTCCCCGGCTCGGCGTGTGCTCAGCCCGGTGGTTCGCCCGCCGGGGTTGAATCACCTCGGTGGGCAAGAAACGAGCTGACCGGCTGTTCGGCCGTCGGCCGGCTTCTCATGCGGTCGCCTTGGCGTGCCACTGGGTGAGGTGGGCGGTGATCCAGTCGGCGACCTCGCGGATGCCGTCGTCCGAGGTGAGGCTGGTGAAGATCACGGGCAGGTCGCCGCGTTGCCGCTTGTGGTCGGCGGCCATGGTGGAAAGGTCGGCGCCGACGTGCGGGGCGAGGTCGGTTTTGTTGACGAGAAGGAGGTCTGCGGTGGTGATGCCGGGGCCGCCCTTGCGGGGGATGTCGTCGCCGCTGGCGACGTCGATGACGAAGATCTGCACGTCGACGAGGCCCCTGGAGAAGGTGGCGGTGAGGTTGTCGCCACCGGATTCGATGAGCACGAGGTCGAGGGGCTGGAGGGTGTGCTCCAGGTGTTCGACGGCTTCGAGGTTGGCGGAGAGGTCGTCGCGGATCGCGGTGTGCGGGCAGGCGCCCGTTTCCACCGCGGTGATCCGCTCGGGTGGCAGGGCGGCCTCGCGCCGCAGATACTCGGTGTCCTCGCGGGTGTAGATGTCGTTGGTGACGACGGCGATGGACCAACGGTCGCGCAGGGTGCGGCAGAGCGCGGCGACGCTGGCGGTTTTGCCGGAGCCGACGGGGCCGCCCAGGCCCACGCGGAGGGCGCGGCGGCTGCCGTCGATGCACGAAGAACTCCAGGTGTACGGGGAGGTTCAGGAGGCGAAGAGGCGGACGGTCGACGTTCATCGTCTGCTTCCGAGGAGACCGTGTGCCGTCAGGTCGAAGGCCGCTTGGGCCGCGGCGCGGGCGTCGGGGTGGACGGTGTCGGCGCTTTCGCCGGCCAGGAGGCGGCGTACGTTTTCCGCTGCCAGTTCTTCGCGAACTCCGATGAGTTGGGCTGCCTTGACGCGGGCGAGGACGTCCGGGTTGTCGTGTCGGCCGGGTTCGGTCAGTTCAGCGGCGAGGAGGACGCGGTCGCGGGCGGTCAGGCGCAGGGCGCGGTCGGCCAGTGTGGGAGTTTGGTCCAGCAGCCGGCGGACGGCCAGCACGTGGGGGGCGTCGGACAGGCCGGTGGAGGCGTCGCGGGCATCCAGTCCAGTCAAGAAGGCGTGGCGCAGCGCTTCCACCGGGCTTTGGCCGGGCGGGCGTTCGCGGACGGTGCGTGCGGCCTCGCCGATGTGGTCCTCAATGGGGCGCAGCACGAGGTCTTCCTTGGTCGGGAAGTAGTTGTAGACCGTCATCCGTGACACCTCGACCGCCTCGGCGATCTCGGCGACGGTGACGTTCTCGAAGCCGTGCTTGAGGAACAGGCCGATGGCGGTTTCCCACAGGGACTGGGCGGTGCGCTGCTTCCGGCGCTGGCGAAGGCCTGCTGCTGGCTGCGTCATGACGCCATCGTACAGCGCCAAATATTCATCAGAGCCAAAACATTGACGCTGTACAAAAATATGTCTTACGGTCTGAGTCGCGGCCAAGAGCGCCGCTGACCGTTCCTTCAGAGAGCAGAGCGCCCATGAACGTTCACGACCTGCCGCTGTACGCCTGCGCCGCTGCCGTGGTCGGCCCCGGCATCAAGGTGCTCAACGCCTCGCTTCCCTCATCGGCCCCAGGGCAGGAGCCGCAGACCGGGGCGCGGGCCCTGCTGCGCGCCTGGCGTCCGGCGGTGCCCGTGGTGGCGGGCGCAATGGTTGCGGTCATGGCGGCGCTCAACCTGGCGCAGGCGGTCTGGCCGGGGCTGATCGGCCACCTTCAGCGGCAGCCCGGTGGGCCCTGGTGGCGGGCGGTCACGGCGCTACTGGTGGAGTCCAGCGGCTGGGTGCAGCTGCTGTTCAACCTGGCGGCGCTCATCGCGGTCGCACCCGTCGCGCAGCGTGTCCTCGGCCCGGCCTGGACCCTCGCGATCTACCTCGCCTCCGGGGTCGCCGCCCAGACGGTGAGCATGGCGTCCTGGAGCCCGCACGGCCCAGGGAACTCGGTGGCCATCTGCGGTCTGGTCGGCGCCCTCGCCGCAGCCTACGCACTGCGCGGGTCGGACGCGCCGCTGCGCCGCATGGCGCTGCTCATTCCGGCGGCCGGACTGGTGCTCTGCGCGATGTCCAACAACCACGGGGTGGGGCTCCTGGCCGGATCCCTGCTCGGTGCCGGCCTGGCGGCCGTCGACCGCACCGGACGTCGCATCCACCTCCCCGTCCGCCCCGAAACGGCCACGGCCTGACGCCTCCTCAAGGGATCGTCACCTGCTCGGTTCATACGGGCGTCGGAAGCTAGGGCCTGTTGCGAAGTGCTGGTCGCAGCCATTCGTTGATGGCCGCGACCAGCACGGTCCCCGCGTCCGAGAGCAGGCCCGCCGTCAGGCCGCCACCACTACCGGTCTGGTCATCGATGCCCGCGCTCGGTTCGGTTTCATCGCTGCGCCCGGCACCAGCGATGACGCCCGCCCGCGCCATCTCACCCTCGCCCTGCCCCCCGCCTACGCGGCCCGTCTGTTCGACGCCCAGAAAGCCGGCGCCAGCGTGCCGCACGGCCCAGGAACGCGCCGGCGGACGCGGCCGGTGGGACGGTGTGCTGCCGTTGCGGACGCTTCTGGTCGAACAGCCCGAAGAAGCCGACGGTCCGACCGGCTACTGGATGACCAACCTGCCCGCGACCACCCCGGTCGCCGACCTGGTGCGGTGGGCGAAGATGCGCTGGCGGATCGAGCACGACTACCGCGGGCTCAAACACGGCCCGGGCCTGGATCACTTCGAAGGCCGCAGCTGGCGCGGCTGGCACCATCACGTCACCCTCGTCACCGCTCGCCCAGGCTTCCTCACCCTGCGGCGACTCGACCCGAAAGCACACATGCCGGCCTGACCCTCTACCAAGTCCTGGACGAGCTTCAGGCCCTGCTGAGGTGCTGGACCGGCACCTGCACCACCTGCGGCCGACCCCTCACCACCAGCAGAACCAGACCCAGAACCTAACGAAGCACTACTAGGCTGGTGGCTGATCACGGTTACCGACGAGGGGGTTCCAAGGCGTGAGCGGGAGAGTGACGGCGGTCAGCAGCAACGGGGAGTACTCGTTCATCAAGCCGAACCGGGACAGCGTCAGATTGCTCGCTGGGCTTGGTGTGGAGGGGGACGTGCACGCCGGTGTGACGGTCAAGCACCGCTCGCGCGTCGCGCAGGATCCCACTCAGCCGAATTTGCGCCAAGTCCACCTCATTCATGAGGAGCTCTTCGCCGAGGTCGGCGAAGAAGGGTTTGAGGTGGCTCCCGGCGAACTCGGCGAGAACATCACCACGCGCGGCATCGATCTGCTCGGTTTGCCGGTCGGCACATTGCTGCGCATCGGTGACTCCGCGGTCCTGGAAGTCACCGGCCTCCGCAATCCCTGCCTGCAGATCGACAAGTTCCAGGACGGGCTGCTGAAGCAGGTCGTCGGCCGCGACGAGGCGGGGAACATCGTGCGCAAAGCCGGAATCATGAGCATCGTGAGAGAAGGTGGCGTGGTGCGCCCGGGCGACGCGGTCGAAATTGAGCTTCCCATTGGCCCGCACCAGCCCCTGGACCGGGTCTGACCAGCTTCCCGGGCAGGCCGTGACATGACGACGCCCGCGCGGGTTCTTGAGGTGTGAAGATCAAGCTGATCGAAGGACTCGCGCCGGCGCGTTGCGACGGCTCCCTGGATCAAGGACGGAGAGACGAAACCGACCTTGACCTCCACCGTACTTGAGGTCCTAGCTTCGTGATCATGACGAACGTGAGCACCTCGCGGAGCGGTACCACCGCACCAGACCAACGGCCCATCGCCCTCGTCGCCTGGCACGCCACCGAGGCGATCCTGCGGCACTCGCAGGCCGCTCTGGCAGGCATCGACCTGACCCAACCCCAATGGTGGGCGCTCAATAACATCGTCCGGGCCAAGCACGGCCTGACCAGGGAAGAGGTCCGTGCCCTGGACGTGCCCTACGGTATGGGCACCGAGGTGATCGCCCACGCCGCCGACGCGCTCGCGCACCGGGGCTGGATCGTCGCTGGCTCGGACGGCCGGCTGACCCTCACGGATCAGGGCCGCGCGGGCCTCGCGACGGCGAAGGAACACATGGCCCGGGTGCGCGCGGAGCTTGTCGGTGACATCACGGAGGAGGAGTACACGGCAGCGGTCTCCGTGCTCCAGCGCGTCACCGACAACCTCGCCTAACGAGTTGGTGTGTGATAGCAGGTGAGCTTTCACGCCAGGTGGATGGCATGATCCCGCTGTGGCGATCATGGTCAATCGGGCGGTGCTGGCGCATCGGCTGTTCACGGGGCTCTCTCGACAGCATCTTGCCTGCCCGGTCGAGGAGTCGGCCGAGCCGTGGCAGGCCGGACTTGAGGGCCGACGCCACGCCGCACGTGGAGGAGCCCGGAAGCGGGCGGCGTTTGCCGGCGCCCGCCATCGGCTGGTGTTCGTCGACAGGCTGGTGGTCACGCTGATCCATCTGCGGCACGACCTGCCGCACTCGGTACTGGGACTGCTGTTCCGCGTCGACCGCTCGACCATCACCCGCGCCATCGCAGAGATACGCATGCTCCTTGCCGACCGGGGGTGCGCGGTTCCCGACCGACCTGGCCTGCGGCTTCGGACACTGACGGACGTGTTCGCCTACGCCCAGGCCGAAGGCATCGAGCTGCGTTTGGACACCACCGAGATCCAGGTCCGCCGGCCACCGGCCAACCGCGGCGGACGCCGCGCGTTCGTCTCGGGCAAGAAGAAACAGAACACCATGAAGGCCACCGTCATCGCCGACGATCGAGGCCGCACGTTATGGACCGACGCCCTGCGACCTGGACGGATGCACGACGCCACGGCCTGAGCCGCGACCACCGAGGACACGCGATCACACCGCCCAGCGGGTGACCACGGTGTCGTGCCGGGTGGTGGCCATGACGTGGAAGACGTCCGCCCGCTCCAGCTCGGGCCGCCAGCCCTTGGAAAAGCCGTAGGCGGCATCCGCGGTCACGCACCGGAACGGGATGGCGCGGCGGACCGTCGCCTCGGCCATGGCCACCTTGGTTTCGAAGGCGACCTCATCAGTGATGCCGGCCCGGCGGCATCTTTCCCGGTCATCCATCCAGGAGGTGGGCAGATACCACCTGCGGTGGACTCCCCGTTCTGCAGACCGGAGAGCACATCGGCGGCGCGGTCACTTCCACCAGGGGTCAGGGTACCTGTAGGGGTTCACCGGTTCGGCGTGGCCGTCCTTGGTGCCGGTGAGGGTGATGACGGTGAACTTGGCGCGGCAGAACATCTTCTATCGCAGCCGGCGGCCGGGCAGGCGGGTGAACCCGGTGATCATCCACATCACCAGGGCGGCGGTGACGGTGATCTGTGCAGCGGACAGCATGGGCATGTGCATGGACACGGACCTCCGGGTGGGAGGGTGAAGGTGTGGGAGGGCAGCCCCGTGCGGGGCGCCGGGGTCAGCGCTCGGGCTTGGGGGGTCGCTGCATCAGCGCGGCGACGGCCTCATCGAGGGTGACCTTCTCGTTCAGCAGGGCTGAGATCACATCGGTAATCGGCATTTCGACGTCGTGGGCGCGAGCCAGGGCGAGGATGGCCTCCGCGGACTTGACGCCCTCGGTGGTCTGCCGGGTGGCGGTCGTCGCCTGCCCGACGCTCAGGCCGCTGCCGAGGCGGACGCCGAAGGCGCGGTTGCGTGACAGCGGCGAGGAACAGGTGGCCACCAGGTCGCCTACGCCGGCCAGGCCGGCGAGGGTGGCCGGGTGGGCGCCCATGGCCGCAGCCAGGCGAGTGGCCTCTGCCAGCCCGCGGGTGATGAGCATGGCCGCGGAGTTGTTGCCCAGGCCCATGCCCGCGGCGATACCGACCGCCAGGGCGATCACGTTCTTCACCGCGCCGCCCAGCTCGCACCCGATCACGTCGGTGCTGGTGTACGGCCGGAAGTAGGCCGTGTGGCAGACCGCTTGCACGCGGCGCGCGGTGTCTTCGTCGGGGCAGGCGACCGTGGCGGCGGCGGGCTGGCCGGCCATGATCTCGGTTGCGAGGTTCGGGCCCGACAGCACTGCGACCCGGTCCGCGCCTACCCCGGTCACCTCGGTGATGATCTGGCTTGCCCGCCGTCCGCTGCCCGCTTCGATGCCCTTCATCAGCGACACGATCACCGTGGTGGGTCCGATATGCGGAGTCCATGCGGCGAGGGCGGTTCGCAGGCTCTGCGCGGGAATGGACAGCACCAGGAAGTCCGCACCGTCCAGCGCGGCGGCCGGGTCCGTTGTCGCGGTGAGCGCGGCGGGCAGCTCGATGTCCGGGAAGTATGCGGGGTTGCGGTGCTGCGTGTTGATCGCGTCGGCGATCTCGTCCCGGCGAGCGTGCACGGTGACGCTGGTACCGGCGTCGGCCAGGATCTTGGCGACGGCGGTGCCCCAGGACCCGGCCGAGAACACAGCAGAGCGGTGGGTCACTGCGGGGTCCTTACGAGTTGGGCTGGCGTCCGGGCCCGGCCATCGTATCGGCCGCGCCGGGTGCCGCAGGGGAACTCACGGGGCGCCGCAGGGTCAGCAGGACCGCGCGGCGGCCTGGCAGTGCGGGCAGTACCTGGTGCGCCTCGCGCAGCATGGTCTGCGCCTGGTCCTCACCCAGCTCGTTGCGCAGGTCGTCGGCGTGGGTGATCCACAGCCGGTAGAGCCGTTCCCACAGCGCGGGCTCGGTGGGCCGCTCGTCCACGCCTTCGACCGTGAAACCGGCGGCGCGGGCCCGTTCCGTCCAGACGGGGACGGCGTTTCGGCGTGCGGCCCGGGTCACCAGCAGGCGGCCGCCCGGGGCCAGGACGCGGCCGAGTTCGCGCAGTGCCGTGTTGCGGTCGGTGGCGCCGCAGAGCGCGTCCACGCACACGATGCCGTGGGCACGGGCGTCGGGCAGTCCCGTGTCCTCCAGTTCGGCGACGTGGAATGCGGCCCGCTCAGCGGTCAGGCCGAAGCGGGAACGGCGCTCCGCGGCCTGGGCGACGGCGACCGGGGAGAGGTCGAAGCCCGTCAGGCGCAGGGCAAGGGCGCGGGCCAGCCACAGGCCGATGCCGCCGGTGCCGCAGCCGGCGTCCACCAGAAGCTGCCCGGGCCGCATTCGCAGCCGGGCGGTCATCAGCCCCAGCAGCGGCCAGTCGCAGGAACTGAAGGCGCCGACCTCGGCCGGGTAGTCCTCTCCCATGGCCGTCGCGTACAGGCGCGCGACGAGATCGCTGCGGGCGCGGGAGGCGGGGAAGTCGTCGTACTGGGTGGAGCGTCCGCCGGGTGAGGGCGGCCTGGTGGTGATGTTCATCGCGGCATCGATCTCCTGATCCGTGAAAGGGTTTCACGGCGCAGACCGGGCCGCCGGGGTCGGACAGGTCCAAGGACCACCGGCTCGTACCCGGTGACGTGCGCGATCCGCTGCGCGACGTCCCCGCACTGTTCGGCGAAACCGCCGCGGGCCCGGACGAAGTGGCCGCTCGCCTGCGGCCACGGCGTGAGCCTTGTGGCCGGCGCCGCCTGAAAGAAGGGGGTACCGGCGCTGTGCGGGTCGCTGGGGAGGTCGTCACGGGTCCCGGCGATGGTGGTCAGCCGGGACTGTGCGGCCTCGGTCAGAGCCCGGGTCAGTGCGATCGCCGGGTTCCTGTGGCAGCCGCCGCCGGCGAAAACCGCCGGGGAGTCCTCCGACCACAGGTACGCCACACAGACCGGCAGTCCGTACGGACCGTCCACCAGCGCGATCTCCCATGCCAGTCCTGCGGCCAGGAGCCGGCGGACCACCTCCCGGCCGTGTGGGTCGTCGACCGTGTCCGGCGTGATCAGCGTGCGTCGCTGCCCGCTCGACTGTCCGTCCCGGTAGAGCACATCCCGCTCCACCACCTCGAAGAGCGCGTGCAGCACCGCTTCGTCCCGGGTGCTCCCGCACGCCAGACCGGTGCTGGTCGTACGCAGCAGGTCCGGGCTCCACTCGGACCGCAGGGCCCGGCAGCGGGCCAGGTCCGCGGGCAGCAAGTGTTTCTGCCCACTCACCAGCCCGGTGCCGGGCATCCAGTCCCACACCAGCTGAGCAAGGGCGCGCTCCGGGTGCGGGGCAGTCAGCGGCAGCGCGGCCACGGGGCAGTTCGGGGCGACCTCGGCGGCCGGGCCACGGGCCGCGACGGGTGGCGGCTGCTCCAGGTGCCACAGCTCGATCGCCTTCATCACCGCGGACAGCCTCGCCAGCACATCGGTGGCGCCTTTGCCCTGCGACGTGCTCAGGGTCAGCGAGGCGGGCCGGATCGCCGTCCAGACCGGCAGCCCGATGCAGTCCAGGCCGGTCAGGTCGGCAACCCGGGTGATCCCGTACTCCGGCAGGCGTCCGGCCACCGCCTCCCATACCTGCTCGGGAGTCCGGGCACGCACCGTGCCCGGTAACACCACGAGCCCGTCAGCGCCCATCTCGCGCCACCTCCTTCTTCTCCTTCAGGACTCCGGGTACGAACCGTTTGGCCGCCTCGACGGCGCGCGCGCCGCACACCAGCCCCCGCGCGGACGCTGCCGCGTCGAACTGTGACTCCCCACAGCGCCACACCCGCAGCAACAGTCGGCGGGCCAGGACCGCGCGTACGGCGGCGGTCGAGAACCCGGGTTGGCGGGCCTCTTCGAGGGCGTGGGCGTACTGGGCGACGGCCCGGCGGTCCTGCTCACTCTCGCCTGCCAGCAGCAGGGCAACGCTCGCCGCGTCGCGAAGGTCGACCGCGGGGTGGAACACGCGGTCGGCGGGCAGGCACTGGCCGGTGGCCTCGGCCAGCCGTACCTCAAGTGGCCGGCCCGGCCCGTCGGCCGGATGCAGGGAGCGGTATTCGAGGTAGGCCGTCCGCGTCTTGTCGTACTCAGGGTCGAAAACCTGCTGGTAGACGAGACGGTCCTCAGTGAACAGGTCCAGCCCGTCGACCCGGCTGCGGGCGAAACGACTGGACCAGCGCTGGAAGTACGTCGTGTCCCACACCGAAGACGACAGCCGGGCTCGCGATGTCCGCTCGTTCAGCGCGGTTCGTACGGCGGCCAATGCATCGGCGCGCTTGAGGTCACCGAAGTGCTGGTCCCGCTCCCGTTGCTCGGCCAGCCACCGGGCGAACTCCGTCTCGCCCTGGCGGCGGCAGACGGCCCCCACCGCAGCCAGAGTGCGCTGCGGGTAGTAGACCGCCCGCAAAGCCTCCAGCAGCGCATCGGCCCGCTCACGGTCCAGGACCCCGGCGGCCACAGACAGCCTCGTGACATACCGGAGATTGACCATCGGCCAGGTCAGCGACTGCCACTCCCCGTCCGGGGCCTGCCCGACGGCCACCTCGTCGTCGCCCGTGATCTCCCCCCGGGCGTACGCGGCGAAGGTGTGACCGACGCCTGCCATCCCCAGCGGCTCCAGCTCCGCCGCCCGCAGCGCGCCGATGCTCGCCGCCCCGGTCATCCGGACGCCTCGCCCCATCGCGGCCAGGATCTCCTTGTGCCGCAGCGCCGGCGCCTGGTGACCCCGTCGATGAGCACCACGGTGTCCCCGCCACGGATCGCGGGGGCGAACAGGTCTCCATGCCCCGCCGGCGGCCACACCCGCACCCCCGGCGCCGCGAGCTGGGGCTCAGACCGCGGCAATGCCGGTCCGACGAACACGTGAATCACTCGACCCTCCAGCCAGTGTCGAGCGTGAAGGGACGCCCCTCCCCCGGGCATCCGAGAGAGGTGCCCGCGCCAGGACGCCGAGAGGCGGCTACTCCGCGTCGTAGACGTCCTGGGCGATCACCTCGGCCTCGGTGATCTCCTCGCATTCCTTCAGCGCCGAGGCGTTGACGGAGGCGATGGTCGACTTGGACTCCATGGCTTCTGCCTTCTCCGGAGGTTGTGCCAGTACCTTCGCGGCGGATCCGCAGGTCAGGAAGGCAGCAGGGCGTGCCCAGCGGTGCCCACGGTGTGACCAGGCGTGCCCATGCCGCCGGAGATTCAGGGCGATGGGGGTCGGTTCACAGCGAGAGCGGGTACCACGGGGAGGTGGAGATCGACGGGCATCCGCTGACCTGGCTCCTTCACCACAACGGCTGGTCAGCCACCGACTACTTGACGCGACTAGATCCCGTACACCGCAGCCTCGGGTACGGCAGCATCGCGACGAAGGACCGCAAGCGGATCACACGCTGGACCCGGCATGGCATCACCCCGGAGATGCCCGCCCAGCTGGCCATGGCGGTCCTGCACGGCATTCCGGCGGAGGAAGTCACGGCCCGGCCCTGGCCGGAGTGGCTGAAGCAGGCATGCATCCGCCAGCGTCAGCTACTTGACGCCGCGTAGAACCCGCAGACCACGATCGAGCTACTGGACCGCGTTGCCACCGCAGGAGGACCGCCTATGGACCGCAGGGGATTCCTGCTCGTCACGGGGGTGGCCCCGCTGCTCGCCGGGGCCGCCACCGCCCAACCCGCCACCACTCGCTCCGGCGGCCGCCGCATTGGCCGACAGACACCCGCCCTGTTCGACAAGGCCCTCGCCATCCTGCGACATGAGGACGACCAGCTTGGCTCCGGCCACGTCCATGCCTCTGCCCGCGCCCAGCTCCGGCTGATCGTGCACACCCTCAAGACGACGGCCTACACCGACGAAACCGCCCGCCAACTGTACGGGGCCACCGCCGAAGCCTCCCGCATCTGCGCCTGGACCGCGTACGACTCCGGCCATCACGCCCTGGCCGAGGAGTACTACGTGGTGGCCTTGCGTGCCGCCCGCACCGCCGACGACCCCGTGGTCACCGCCAGCACCCTAGCCTTCTGGGCGATCATGCGCTACTCCACCACCGACCCCCGCGGCGCGGCCGACCTCGCCAACGGCGCTCTCGGTCACACCCGGCAGATCGACTCCCCCGTTATCTTCTTCGCGGTCCTGCAAGAGGGCCGCTGGCCTCCGGGCCCGGCATGACTGTTGCCCCCTGTCGATCGGATGACCTGGGGGGTG
>NZ_JBVKBI010000044.1:0-25881 GCF_055639035.1 Streptomyces sp. NPDC107654 | reverse complement strand
ACTCGCTGGAACAACTCCCACAACTCGTCCGGCACCAGCCGCTCAACGATCCCCACCACGGCCTACAGCCTACCCGGGCTGCCAAATGAGATGACGTCTTAAAAGGGGGCAGCAGACAGGCCCGTCGCCGGTCGATCGGGGCCGGACCGGCTCGAAACACCACCTGATCACCGACGGGCACGGCACCCCGCTCACGGTCCTGCTAACCGGCGGCAACCGCAACGACGTCACCCAGTTACTGCCACTGCTCGACGCAATCCCGCCGGTCCGAGGCCGCGTCGGCCGCCCCCGTCGCGAGCCGGGCTCGCTGTTCGCCGACCGCGGCTATGAGCACGACATCTATCGCCACCAGGTTCGCGACCGAAGCATTGTGCTTGCTATCGCCCGCCACGGCGCCGGGCTTGGCACCTACCGTTGGGTGATCGAGCGGACCTTCGCCTGGCTCCATGGCTACCGGCGCCTGCGGATCCGCTGGGAACGACGGGCCGGCATCCACGAAGCGTTCCTCAATCTCGCCCTGCTGCTTGATCACGCACCGACGGCTCGGCTCATCGTGTTAGGCGTTGTTAGGCAAACGGGACGTTCATGTGTACATCAACGCCACCTTCTGCAGCCACATCGTGGCCTGTGTGGGTGACTAAAGGTGTCTATGCCAGCTAACCTCGGGGAGGGGCTGCGATTCACGCGGCTCTCCCGTCGCCTACGAACCAGGAGATGGCCCGGCTATGCACGCCGCCGCTGATGCGTCGCAGGCGGATGATCTCGCAGCGACCCTGGCAGCCATCGATGAACTGCTGGCCTTACTCGGCATGAGCCGGGACGACATCGACCTAGACGACATTTCCTATCAGACCGGTCTGCCTGTCGCTCGGATCCGTGCTCATCTCAATGGCGATGAGGTAGCCCCGGAAAGCCTGGAGGAGCGGTTCCAGTACCGACTTGTCTTCCTGCGGGAGACACGCCTGAAGCCGGGGGGTAAGCGCTTCACTCTTGACGAGATCGCGGCGGGTGCCGGCATATCACATGGTCAAGTCGGATACCTACTCAACGGGGAGCGCAAGCCAGGGTTCACAGTACTTGCCGGCTTGGAGAGGTTCTTTGATGTTGCCCCAGGCTTCTTCACAGCCACAGAGAGGCAAGCAATACATCGAGCTTTGAAGCCAGTGCATGAGTCACTGACGCATGTTGCGCTGCTCAAGGGAAAGGGCATTTCGCAGATCGCTCTGCGCAGCAGCATCCATGGAGCTTCCACCCGTCTCGGACACGAGCTTCGCGCAGCGCTCGAAACTGCTCTGAGCCAGCCGGATCCTGAGCCGGAGGATCCCGAAGTCCGGGAACTCGCCGACAGGATGCTCTCACTGCCTACGAAGAGTCGCCGGCGCATCATGCCACTGATCCGTGACTTGCTTGGACTTGTGCGCTCTGAGGGCGATTCTTCCAGTGAGAGCGCTTCCCCGTAGCTCGTTAGCGCTGAAGGTACAGCTCAAAACCCGGTCAGGACGCGGGCAGTCCGCATCAGGAGACGCGGCCTGGTAAGAGCTCGCGGATGTTTGCGCATGTTCACGACGGCCATGAACTCCTCATTCACGGCGCGATCAAGAATAGACGCCTGCACAACCTTGTCGCCAGCCCAGCGAACCAACCGGTATCCGGGAGGGTAGGGACCTGATACGTGTGGCTGGGCAAGATCGGCGGTTGTAGACAGCTTCCAGGCTGCATCCACTACGACACCGAGGCGTCGGAAGTACTGCCAGGCCGGCGCGTGCGGAGAATTACCAGAGCGCAGGTGCGCCGACAGCGAAGACGCAGCCAGCGTAGCCAGAGTAAGACCCTGTCCGTAGGCGGGGTTCACAGAGGCAACTGCGTCACCAACGGCGACCAGTCCTCCTGGGAAGCGATTGAGGCGAGCGAAGTCACGCCGCTGGCTCTCTCGAAAGTGGAAGGTCTGGATGTCTCCGTCCAGCTGGCAGTGATTGGCTACTTCCCGTAGTGGCGTCACGCACCGTCGCATGCGCTGCAGAAACGCCTCCGGATCCCGTCCAGGTCGATAGTCGCTGTATCCGACCATCACTACAGACCACCGGTTACCTTCGACCGCCACCAGGGCGCCAGGTTCACTGCGATGCTGCTTGTAGCCGCTGGCGGGCCCTGGCGACGCATGGGCGACGACTGTTCCCGGCAGTTCGTCGCCGCGGTAAAAGCTGGCGGTGGCATACCCTAGATCCACTCTCATCCGGTCCATCGGCGCGCAGTCCCATCCATGCGCTAGCAGCCACTCGCCGAGTCGGGTAGAGCGCCCCATAGCGTCGACGATCAGGTCACCATCCAGCTCTGTGAGGGCATGAGATGGCCCCCTACCTTGGCCAGGCAAAAAGCGGACGCCGCAAACTCGGGCGCCAGCAAAGATCAGGCCACGGACCTGAGCCGTCAACACGCTGACGTTGGGTAGGGCCAGCACACGCCGGCGCACGTGCTCCTCGATGAATGGCCTGGTTGCGCCCAGCAGAGTGTTATCAGGCAGGCAAGCTTTGAGGACACCATCGATGTAGTACTGCACCTGCGGACCTACCCCAAGCTGTGCGCCGCCAGCCACAAGCATGTCGGTTATGCCAGGAAACCATCGGTCGAGTTGTGCGTGACCCATTGACAACAATGCATGCAACTGATGCCGGTGGGGCGCTCCTTGCCCCATGCGGTCCGGGCCGCCTGACTCAAGGACAACTACTTCCCCTGCATGGTCGGCCAGCACGCGTGCTGCGAGTAGTCCAGCAAAACTCCCGCCCATCACAATGGCTCGTCGCATTCAAATCACCTCAGAATCCCGCATTACGTAGGTGAGCTCTTTCATCGCTTAAAATTTCCCCGGCCGGCGCGGCGAACCTGAGTGACTACGAAGGCTTCGCTGCTCCCCCAAGGCCTCCCACAGGTTCCAGGTCCCTCTATCGTGGTCCGAGGTGTTCTCTCTGCATTGCGTCAGGCGAGCCTTTAGCCTCCAGAACTCGCAGTGCGGCACGGACGAGGGGATGTGCAAGTGCCTTGGAGACACGAAGCAGACGCTCTCTCTCATACGCTGCAGGCGTGTCATCTCCGGGTAGCCGCACCGCCCGGCCAGCAGAGGGGGGGCGAGGACTTGTATGACCGTTCTGCTCTTGGTCGAGTCGAGCCTCTTGCAGTCTTCTGACTGCGTCGCAAAGTGACGCAGCGGTAGCAGCTGCGTCCAAATCCTCCCTCGACAGCGGTTTCCACTTGCCTGCTGAGGCTGTGCGCTGCAGCGAATAAACGGTTTCCAGGGGGGCCGACACTACCCAGGGACGCAGGGCACGAATGCCGTCAAGGACCTCGATCACACGCCGGTGCAACTGAAACGTGACATTTACCGTGACTCGGCGACTGCGGGCGGCTGCCAGGCTGAAGGCAAGGTTCTGATCCACGCTAGAAACAACGAGGTCCCATAGCGGCTGCAGGGCCTTGAAATCGCGCCTCTCACGCCACCAGGCGGAACTCGCAGAGCCAGTGAGGCCGTAGTAGAGGATGATAGTACCGATGACACCGCACGTGGATCCGAAGACCCCAACGGAGTCGAGTTGGTGATTACCGAAGGCGGCTAGCGTGATTGCAGGAGCGGAACAGATAACATAACCGAATACCGCAAGCATGGCAACGGCGAAGGCAGTCACCGAGTGCTGTAGACGTGGATCTTCCAGCCTTATGTTACGGCATTTCCGCCATGTATTCAGGGTGCCACTCGTCAGGGTGGCGAGGAAGACTCCCAGGAACAGCAGAACCATGGGATCATGGGCGAACGCTGTGTTGAATCGTAGCGGGTCCGCTGAGCCAGAGAGGTCGGCGAGCGAGAAGAACACAATCATGAGACTCGCACCGATCGCGTAGACGGAAGCCCACCTTGTCACGGCGCGACGCAGGCCGAATGACTTTCGACGGAGTTGCGAGTCCCAAAACAATGTGATCAAGTGCCCCATCGCGAAACAGATGAGGATTCCCACATACACTGGCAATGTCGCAAAACTGGGCTGCCCTGTGACTTGACCTATCGTCTGGTAACCCACAGGAGATGCCATAACATAGACTATCGACCCACATAGCTGCATCGATACCGTCAGGGCGAGGGTGGGGGTCGCGTCCCGAAGAAGAGCCAGACCTTTCCAGACAGCCATCATTAAAGCTACCGTAGCGATAAACAGGTAGACGATATTTGAAACTGCCTCAGACACCGCTCCTCCGATGCGCTAATGCAGAAGTGACATACTCTGTAGCGCGTTGATGTCGGCGGAGTTCAAGGTGTCTCTCGAGCATCACGGTGGCGAAAATCTCCGCACGCCGCTCGTGATCCTTCCGATAATTCGACCTGGCCAGGACCTTCAGAACCGGTTCGGGCTTCAGACCAGGGAGCAATTGCCGAACGACGCCAGGAGGCATAGGCTCGTGCGAGTTGTCCTCAGCCGGGTGCTCTTCCCATAGATGGAACAACTCATGAAGGCTCGCATGAAGACGGGTCAACTCACTGGCATTGGAGTCGATCACGATATAGTCTCGATCACGGCCACGGGCGCAGAAGCCGGAAACTTCAGGCGGCAGCGGGGCTTCGGTCAGCGTGATCGGCTTGCCCCTCCTCATTGCGACGATGTCGACGAGGTCTTGCAGACTTCGAACGCCTGAAAGTCCGATGTCCTTGCGTATGAGTCGCGTTGTCGACCAAGTGGCAGCATATATGGATACATGTTCCCGGATCGAGCTGCGCAATGATCTCAGCCTTCGCTTGCTGGAGATTCCTACGAGCGGCGGCCGGCCCCAATTGTCACTCATGACTCGCTAGTGGCCCGTTGTATTCTTTGCCGTACTAGTCGACACCGGCCTTTTGAGACGAATCATGAAGTCCTCGCATGTGTCGGTGACCCTCACAGCCTCACCGTACGCTACTGGTTCCTCTGAACGCGCCGCGATCTTACCCAGAAGGGAGTGCGCGTGCGAGCCGTCAGTAGTCGAGTACTGCACACAGAGCATAAGCGGGTACTGAGATTGAATCCTCAACGGCATCCGGGAGTGGCTGGAAAATTGCGAGCCAGCGGAAGGTCAGACACTTAGCAGACGCCGCGATCACTTGGTTGGGCGTCGGATATGTCCAGGTGGGCCTACCCGCCAACGACATCAGCCCGTTGCTGGCGGCGTAGCGGAATGCCTCACCCTATCTGCACGAAAATGCTCACAGGTGGCTGATAAGTGACTACCCTCCTGACGGCTGTGCCGCCTGCTCTTGTTCAGGGTCCGACCAGCGCCGCCCGTTCGCTCACCGCCTCGGCGGGGGTGGCCCGCCAGTACTGATGGGCGTTGGGCAAGCGGGCGTACTGCCAGGTCGCGGTCAGCGTGCATGCCGTCACCGACACCGCGTCGTGCCCGCTGGAATGGGAACTGTTCCTCCCTGAGGAGTGGACCGGTGACCACGACAGGTGACGGCGGGCCGGGATCCCTGACGAGGTCGGGCATGCCTCAAAGTCCCGACTGGCGCTCGGGCTGCTGGACCGTCTTGCGGACCAGGGCCTGGCAGTGCCGGTGATCGTTGCCGATGCCGGCTACGGCCGCAGCATCTCCTTGCGGCTCGCGCTGGAGGAACGCGGCTGGTCCTACGTCATGGCAGTCGATCCCAAAGAGATCGCGCGGCTTGCCGATGCCGAGCCGTATCAGCGGGCTTATGGCGGACTGGACCGCCGACCCTGCCCCGATACCGCGAGGCGCCCCGCTCGCTGCCGGGCCTTGTTGCCGAGACGGCCGTGTTCCGGGAGGTCACCTGGCGGCACGGCAGCAAGGGCACGATGACCTCGCGCTTCGCCGTTCTGCAGTTCAGGCCGTCGGGCAAGGAAGCCTGCCGCACCGCCCAGGAACAAGCCGGGGGACGCAGCCGGTGGGACGGTGTGCTGCCGCTGCGGACCCTGCTGGTCGAACAGAGCGAAGAAGCCGAAGAGCCGACCGGCTACTGGATGACCGCCCTGCCCGCCACCACGGCCATCGCCGATCTGGTGCGGTGGGCGAAGATGCGCTGGCGGATCGAGCACGACTACCGCGAACTCAAACACGGCCTGGCCTGGACCATTTCGAAGGCCGCACCTGGCGCGGCTGGCACCACCACGTCACCCTCGTCACCGCCGCCCAGGCCCGCCTTCCTCACCCTCAGGCGGCTCGACCCAAAAGTCCCCGCAGATACCGAGCACGAGATGTCTGCCCATAACCCCCACCCCTTGGCTGATCACGCCCACCACCCGGATGCCTTCTGGCGTGCGGCCGTGATGCTGGAGGAGTGCGTCGTGCTCCGCCCGCTGCCCGCGCGCAACGAGTTGTACGGCTTCGGCGTGGCCGTGGCGTACCTCGGAATGCACGGGGAGCGCGTGAACACCAAGTTCGAAGCCTGGCGCGAGCTGATCGCCGACATCACCGCCCTGCGGCTCGACTCGTTCGCCATCGCCGAGCGGCTGCGCTCCCTGCGGCTTCCCTGACTCCACAAGTCTCCAGCCCACCGCCCGTTTCGGGAACCCGAGGGGCGCTGGGTAGTGTCGAGATTCACCGACCTGGAAGGGCAGTTCCATGGCCAGCGACATCGTGATTGCGCAAACGACCATCGACGACGAGGATCAGGCCAAAGCCCTCGCCCGTGGTGCGGTCGAAAGCCGTTTGGCGGCCTGCGCCCACATCGACCAGCCGTTCGCCGCAACGTACTGGTGGAAGGGCACCATCGAGACCGCGCAGGAGTGGCGGATCTCGTACAAGACGACGGCAGAGCGGCTCCCGGAGCTGGAGGCCTGGGTCGCAGAACAGCACAGCTACGAGGTACCGGAATGGATCACCCTCCCGGTGACCGGTGGGTCCGAGGCCTACCTGAAGTGGGTGGTCGACGAGACCTCACCGCGGCCCGCCGAGTAACGGCTCACGCTGCGAACTTCTGCAGGTGCCGGGCGAGTTCGCGCTCTTTGGCTGGAAGCTGAGCTGCAACGGCCTGGGCGCGAGCTCGCCCCATCGTGGTGGGACGGGCGTCGCTCGCTGCGGCAAACTGACGGGACACGTAGACGCCTTGGTCGACGTCTCCCCCGCGCAACAGGGCCTTCGCCAGGTCGCCCAGCACGACGACGCCCGATTCGGGTAGCTCCCTGCCCAGCCGGTCTACGGCCTGGTCCGCGGTTTCGGCCAGCTCCTGCCGGCCGAGTAGCCCGTATACAGACAACGCCAAGGAGTCCATCCGGTAGGGGGTGACGAAGCGGACCCATGCCTGCTCGGCTGTGTGATCGGCGTATTCGTACGCGAAGCGGGCCCGATCAAGGGCGCGGAGCGCGTGGGTGTGATCACCGACGCTCGCCGCCTCTTCCGCGAGCCTGCCGTACAGCCAGGCAGCGGCGGCCGCGTTGCCTGCCCCCCTGACGTCCTTGGTGGCTTGGATCAACAGCTCCGCAGCCTTCTCCGGGGTTGCCGCCCCGTAGCTCGCGTAACCCAGCGCGAGGGCCCGCAGGGGCGGGTGGCCGATGGTCTTGGCGCAGTCCATGGTGACCTTGTAGAAGGCATGCGCCCGAGACTGGTCCCCCAAGTCCCACGCGACCCACCCGGCCAAGGCTGCCGTCTCGCCGGCCGCGATGGTCAAGGCCCGCTCGTGCTCACCGGCTCGCGGTAGCGCGGCCGTGATCGCGTCCAGGTGCGACTCAACTTCGCTCTGCAGCTCCCGAGCAGTCAGGTGGCTCTCACGGACGTGGAGGTCGCATGCTCGGTTGACAAGGCTGTCGGCTGCATCCGCGTCGATCTCCTTGCCCCTGCTGAGGGCATGCGCGAGGCATTCCCACGGTTCTGTAGCGGCGGCCGCGCCAACGGCGGCGCCTCCAAGCAGCGTGCGGCGTTTCACGTCGTCCTGGTCCTCCCCTTCAAGCCGGGCGCCCTTCCTGCGCCTAGCGCGGGCGGCTGCGGCCTCCCGCTGCAAGTGTTCAGGGGGTAAGCCGCAAGCCACCGCGATGTGCGCAAGCGTGTGATTCGTTGGGATGTTCTGGCTGTGCTCGTAGCGGTTGATCTCTCGCCGGGTCATGGTGTCCCGGCCTGAGACCGCGTTGATCGCGTCTGCCTGCTCCTCCTGCGTCCGCCCGGCGTCCTTACGGAGCCGAACAAGGAGCTCAGCGAACTGGTCCGTTGCCATGAGTGTGACCTCGTCGTCGGGTGGAAACCAATCATGGCCGCAACTTCCCCCGCCTTTTTCCCCCTTGACAGGATTTTCCCCCTCTGTTTTCCCCTGGCAGGGAACTCGGACTCGCGAAACGGTGAGTCCATGACCACGATCCGTAAGGTTCTCGTCGCAGGACACCCGTTGCTGGCGCACCAGGCTGCGAACGCGCAGCCTGCCCCGGCACAGCGGATCATCCTTCCCCTCGACAGCTTCCCCACCGTCCAGCAGCGCGGCGCACGGGGCGTCTTCAGCGACTCGTGGTGGGGCCTGACCGAGCCTTCGGCCATCACGACGTGCCGGCAGGCCCGACGCAGCAGCGAACATCTCAGCTTGGTCGCTCACGTACGAACGCGTGCCGCCCTCGGCGTCTGTCTGTGATGCCCCGTCTCTCCAAGGAGGTCACTCCATGAGTCCCAGCGCGAGCGCGCCGCCGCTCGAGACCCGCGTGCCCGACCGGACGGGCGAAAAGGTCCAGGGCATCAGGGACTGGACGCCTCCGCACCGGCGAGAGGAGATGGAGCAGCTCTTGGAGCGCCTTCGGGCCGGCCTGCCGGTCGACGCGGCGTACGACGACCTCAACGAGGTGCTCGGCGACGGACCGGCCCTGAGCGACGAGAGGATCGAGGAACTCACCGAGCGATTCCGCGGCAGCCTGATGGTCCTGGTAAACCAGGTGCGCGAGCGTGCACCCGGTGACGCGCAGAACCGGGAGGTGCTCGTAGAGCAGGCGCGCACGCTGCGCCAGGAAGACGTCACCGGCTCACCGCTCGGCTTCCTGCGCCGACTGGCTTTCAGTGCTGAAGCCCTTCTCGATCTGCTCTTGGACGAGGAGCCAGCAGCGTGACACCCCCGATGCAGCAGACGCAGTGCGGTGTCGCCGTGCTCCCGCCGGGCGAGGCATACGACTACGACTACTTCCGTGCCCGACTCGGGAACGACCAGCTTTTAACGCACGCCGTCGCTCTGCGCGTCTACCGTATGCCGTTTCTCGCCGTCCCCATCGGAGGGAGGCGGCGCGGAGGGTTCTTCGCCCTCGACGACGTCGCCACCGCCTCGGCGGTATGCCAGGCCCTCGCACCGCTCAACGGCTTCCCGGCGCTCCGCACCGCCTGGGTCGCCGCGCCGGCCGCCGTGCACGCGGTCGAGTGGGGAGACCGCCCTCCGCTCACATGGGACACCGAGACACAGCGACTCGCCTTCTACGGCCAATCCGGCTTCCGGCCAGCCCCGATCCCCCTCTTCGGCTAGCTCTGACCATCCCCCACGGCCTCAAGAGCACCGAAGAGGACCCCCTTCCTGCACCCCGTGCACGTCCGAAAGGAAGAGCTCCATGTGTCGGCACAATCCCCCCTGTCCTGCCGCTTCCGCGGCCGATCGTGACGCGGCCGCCACCGTGGTCGTCATGACGAACAGGGCTGGGCGCTGCTGTGCAACGGCGTTCTCCACTTCGACGACACGGGCGACCTGCTGCCGGACGGCCGCGTCATCGCGCCTCACCGGGCCGCCGCCTAGAACGACCGTCCGGCGGCCCAGACGTGACGGGTCGGGCCGCCGGACGGTTCACCAACCCCGGCGCGCACCCGCGCCGGCCACCGCCCCACCAGCCAGCAACCCTCGGCGCGCGGACGCCGAGAAGGAGACCTACGTGGATACCGTCCCCGGCATGACGACCGAGAACCCCCAGAACCCGCACGTGTCCGAGCAAGAGCTACGCGACGCCATGGTGCAGTGCCTCATCGACATGGGGGCCCTTCGCACTTCGCGGGCGGTAGCCGCGTTCCGCGCGATCCCCCGGCATCTCGCCGCTCCCGGAACGAACATGGCCGAGGCCTACGACGCCGAGTCTGCGCTCATCACCAAAACCGACCCGACCGGCGTGGACATCAGCTCGGTATCGGCTCCGCGGATTCAGGCCATGCAGATCGAGCAGGCCGACATCCGGCCGGGGATGAACGTCCTGGAGATCGGTTCCGGTGGGGTGAACGCCGCCTACCTCGCCGAGATGGTCGGGGACCAGGGCCGAGTCGTCACTGTGGACATCGACCCGGACGTCACGGCACGTGCACGAGACTTCTTGAAGACGACCGGACACCGCAACGTCACCGTGATCACCGGCGACGGCGGAAGCGGCGCCCTGGATTACTCACCGTTCGACCGCATCATCGTCACCGTACAGGCCGCCGACATCCCCTCCTCCTGGGTGCACCAGCTCACCCAGGGGGGCCGGCTGGTCGTTCCTCTGCGGATGCGCGGCATGACGCGGTCCGTCGCCTTCATCCGGGACGACCAGCGGCTGATCAGCGACGGCTTCGAGCTGTGCGGCTTCGTGCCGATGCAGGGCGCTGGCGAGAACCGCATGCACGTGGCCGTCCTCCACGACATCGAGGGCGAGGAGATCGGCCTGCGCCTGGACGGCCATCCCGAGCCGGACACCACGGCCCTGGCCGAGGCCCTGGCCATGCCCCGTCAGGAAGCCTGGTCCCGGGTGACGCTCGCCGGCGACGAGTCCAACGAGCACCTGGACCTGTGGCTGACCACTGCGCTGGACAACCTGCCCCTCATGGCCGCCAAGCCCGCGGCCCGGCAGCGCGGCCTGGTCGCCTCCGCCTCCCCACTCGGCATCCCCACCCTCGTCGACGGCGACAGCTTCGCCTACCGCACCGTGCGGCGCACCGAGGACCCGAACCACTTCGAGCTGGGCGCGATCGGCCACGGGCCCCGCGGCCGGGACGTTGCCGAGCGGCTGGTCTCCGAAATCCAGACGTGGAACCGCAAGCACCGCGGCGTCCGCGCGCACATCGAGGTCTACCCGGCCGGCACGCCGGACGACCAGCTTCCCGCGGGCCGGGTCGTCGACCGGCTGCACTCGCGGGTCTTGATCTCCTGGCCGTGACGCCGCCAGCGTCGCGACCAGGTCGGCAGAGCACATCCATCCCTTCCCAGTAGGAGGCGTACGAGATGGCACCGCAGACGAACAGCACGACCCTCAAGGCCGCCACGGACCTCATGGCCGACGGCGGATCGGACTTCGACCTGAAGATCGAGACCGTCAGCTCCGCCCCGATCGTCGGCGCGCTGCTGAACGACACCGGTGACGGCTGCGGTTCGACCTGCCAGTCCGCCTGCTCCAACAGCACCTGCATCGGCGGCTGACGCGACAGGTGCGGGGCCGGCCCGTTCCGGGCCCGGCCCCGCACCACCGTGACGACGAAGGAGGCACAGCCATGTATCAGGTAGTTGACGCGGGCATGATCAGAGCGTCTGTGTTCCCGCTGGCGGCACCGCTGCCTCCCTGGCCCACTGCGCTCGGAGACACCGACGACACCGAGCACCTGCGCGACTGGATCACCCAGGTCTGGGCCGATGACGACAGGGCCGCCGCGATCGAATTCGCTGCCCCCGTCCTCGCGGACTCCATCCGCCAGATACAGGCCGACCGTCGTGACCCTCGCGCCATTCGGCGCGCCGCCACGTCGCTGGCCCGCTACCTGCTCAGGATGCAGTACCGCGCCACCCCGTTCGGTCTGTTCGCCGGGCCCGCGCCCATGCACTTCGGCCCAACGCTCCGAGTCCGGTGGGGCGCGATGCACCGGGCCTTTGCCCGAGCCGACGCCGAGTGGCTGAACAGCGTCGTCACCATGCTCGAACGGGACCCGGACGTGCTGCGCGACCTGCCCGTCGTCGCTGATCCCACCTGCATCGTGCGCGGCACCCGCGTGACCGTCCAGCACCAGCCAGGCACCGACGGCCCCACGGACACGACGCTGCGCCGGACGCCGGCAGTCGAAGCGGTACTGACCCTCGCCCACACCCCCATCACCGTAGGCGACCTCGCGGCCAAGCTGTCCAGCGAATACGCAGACACCCCGCCCCCCGTGATCGAGACCATGCTGCGCGACCTCGTCGCCCACCGGGTACTCCTGACCAGCCTGCACGCGCCCATGACGTGCGATGACCCGCTCGGCCACCTGATCGAACAGCTCGACGCAGCCGAAGCCGCCTCGGGCATCGCCAAGAAACTGCGGCAGATCCGCACGCTCCTCACGTGGCACGATGCCGGCCCCCTCGCCGACCAACGGCCATTGCGCGCACAGGCCACCGCGAAGATGAACGCGCTCATCGGGGTCGCCGACCGCAGCCTGATGGTCAACGTCCGCCCGGACTGCGACATCGTGCTGCCGGAGGCCGTGGCGCGGGAGGCCGGTCACGCCCTTGAGGTGATGGCGCGCATCACACCGTTCCCGAACGGCACTCCCGCCTGGCAGGACTACCGGGCCCGGTTCCTGGAGCGCTACAGCATGGGCGCGGTCGTTCCCCTGCGTGAACTCACCGACCCGGACACCGGCCTCGGCTTCCCCGTCAGCTACCGCGGCACCGTCTTCAAGCGTCCGGTGCTGGCGACCAACGAGCGAGACGAGCACCTGCTGGCCCTCGCCCAAGAGGCCGCCCTGAACCACCAGCACACCATCGTTCTCACTGAGGAAGACTTCGCGGCCCTGTCCGTCGGCGACGCCATCCAGGTCCCCGCCCACGTGGAGCTGTGCTTCAGCGTGCTCGCCCAGACCGCACAGGACTTACAGCGGGGGCGCTTCTCGCTCGCCACCGCGGGCCTGTCCCTGGCCGCTGGCACCACGACCGGCCGCTTCTTGACCATGCTGGAGCGACCCGATCGGGACCGGATGGTCACCGCGTACGCCGTCCTGCCGACGCTCACCGCTGGCGCCGTCCGCGCCCAGGTCTCCAGCCCGCCGCTGCGACTTCGTACCTGCAACGTCGGCCGGGCCCCGGCCGTCGTGCCGAACGTGCTGGCCGTCGCCGAGCACAACACCGACGCCACGCTCGACCTGGAGGACCTCGGTGTCGTCGCTGACTCCCAGCGTCTCTACCTCGTGTCACTGACCACGGGACAGCCCATCGAGCCGTCGGTCATGAACGCGGTGGAGCTGAGCAGCGCTACCCACCCCCTGGTCCGCTTCGTGTGCGAGCTGCACCGATCCAACGCCGCCGTCCTGCTCCCCTTCGCCTGGGAAGCAGCAGAGCGGCTCCCGTTCCTGCCAGAGGTCCGCGCAGGCCGCACCATCCTCTCCGCCGCCCGCTGGCGGCTCCGAGCACGGGACCTCGGCGAGGGTGGCAACTGGGTGTTCCGCTTCACCGACTGGCGGGCCCGATACGGCGTGCCGCGCACCGTCTATGTCGGCAGCAACGACCAGCGGCTGCGCCTGGACCTCGACATCCCGGCTCACCGGCAGCTCCTGCGCGCCGAACTCGACCGCCACGGCACCGCGCTCCTGCACGAAGCGCCCGACGAGAGCGCGCTCGGCTGGCTGGGCCGCGCCCACGAGGTCACGGTGCCCTTCGCCTCCGACCAGCCGCCCACCCCCGCGCCCGTCTGCAACCTAGCGGCGACGGTGGACCGCACCACCGGCCGGCTGCCGGGTGCATCCCCGTGGGCGTACGTGAAGGTGTACGCGAACGCCGCCCGTCTCTCGGAAGTGCTGACCGTCCACCTGCCCCGCCTGTTGATCGACTGGGGAGCCGAAGGACCCGACTCCTGGTTCGTGCGCTACGCCGACCCCGACAGCCACGTACGGCTGCGTCTGCGGCTGCGGTCCCCGATCTCCTTCGGGGACGCTGCCCAGCGCGTCGTCGCCTGGGCGGACGAGCTGCGCGCCGAGGGTCTGATCCAGCGGGTGCAGTGGGACACCGATATGCCGGAGATCGGACGGTACGGCACCGGCCCGGTGCTGGAGGCTGCGGAGCGGTTCTTCGTGGCGGACTCCGCCGCGGCCCTGGCGCAGCTCGTCCTTCCGCTCGCTGAGCATCATCGGCCCGCCGTCACCGCGGCCAGCCTCGTGGACATCGCCACGAGCTTCCTCGGTTCCACGGCGGCCGGCTTGGCGTGGCTGACGGGGAACCTCCGCAGGAGCGAGGGCGCCGCTGTGCCGCGCGAGGTGCAGGCCCTGGCCGTGCGCCTCACCGACCCGGACCCCCAACAAATGGGCCTCCGAGGACTCCCGCGCGGACTTCATGTCGCCACGGTGTGGGATCTGCGGCGCAACGCCCTCGCCGCATACCGCGCGGCACTCGAAGCGTCCGGTACCGAGCCGTCCACTGTGCTCGCGTCCCTGCTGCACATGCACCACAACCGCGTAGCCGGCGTCGACCCCGACGCCGAAGCCACCTGCCTCCGCCTCGCCCGTACGACCGTCCTGTCCTGGACCGCCCGCACCGAAGGAGCCAGCCGGTGACCACCGCTCCGCCTATCACCGACACGGCCGTCGCCACCCGGCAGTCCCTCGCTCGCGGCCCGCTCGGTGTCGCCCTCCTCGACATCGAGCGCGCACACCACGGGCGCGGCTCCTGGCAGGACGTCCACCGACGACTGGCCAGCGTCCACCCGCTGATCGACGGGGACGACGCCAGCCTGTTCCTGGGCGCCCCCGCTATGGCCTACGTCCTGCACATGGCCGCAGGCGACAGCGGCCGGTACGCCGGAGCCCTGCACACCCTGGACGACGTCGTGGCCGCACACACCCGCCGGCGCCTGGCCGCCGCCCACGCCCGCATAGACCAGGGCCGCCTCGCGACGTTCGCCGAATACGACCTGTTCCGAGGGCTCACCGGCCTCGGCGCGCTCCTCCTGCGGCGGCAGCCGAGCGGCACCGAGACTCGGCGCGTGCTGGAGTACCTGGTCCGGCTCACCGAACCGACCACTGACCCCGCCGGAGCGCAGCGGCCCGGCTGGTGGGTCAGCCACTCCCCCGCTTCCAACCCGGCCGCCACCCCCACAGGCCACGCCAACGCGGGCATAGCCCACGGCATCACCGGCCCCCTCGCCCTGCTCGCCCTGGCCAAGCGGCGCGGCATCACCGTGGCCGGCCACGACGCCGCCATGATGCGGATCTGCCGCTGGCTCGACGGCCTACGACAGAGCGACCACCAGGGGACGCGATGGCCCCGCTGGATCAGCGAGACGGGCCCCGCCCCACTGGTGCCGGACACACCGTCGTGGTGCTACGGCACCCCCGGACTGGCCCGAGCCCAGCAACTCGCCGGCATCGCCCTCGGCGACGACGACCGCAAACGGATGGCTGAGCGAGCCCTGCTCTACTGCCTGGCCAACGAGCAGCAGCTCGACCTGCTCGCCAACCGCGGCCTGTGCCACGGCGTCGGCGGGCTGCTCCGCACGGTGCAGCGCGTCGCCGAGAACGCCGACAACCCGAACAAGTTCACGAGCTGGCTGCTCCGGGCACCTCAGCGCTTCCTCATGGCCGAGGCCCCGCAAGACCCCAGCTTCATCGAGGGCGCGGCCGGTGCGGCTCTCGCCTTCCAGAGCGCCGAGCAGGGGGCGCACTCCGTCACCGACTGGGACGCCTGCCTGCTGCTGATCTGAGGGAGACAACCAGGTGCAGCCACACGACACCAGCCCGGCCGAGGACGCTGTCCTCTCTGTCCTCGGCGGAGTACCCATTGAAGAGGTCGCCCGGCGAGCGCGCACGTCCCCCGGCCGGCTGGCCGCTGCGGTCGAGCTATACCGCGCCGCTGGTCAGGCCGCCCTCGAAACACAGCCCGACGGCTGGCAACAGGTGTACATCAAGTTCGTGGACTACCCCACGGCCCACAACGCCTTCCGGGCCTACCTCCTGCCGGCCCTGAGCGAAGCACCCGTCGACCAGTGGTGGTTCCTGCGCAAGCACCCCTGCTGGCGCCTACGTATCCGCCACCGCCCGGATGTTCCAGAAGAAGAAGCCGTCGCACACGTCGCGGAAGCTCTCGACAGCGCCGTGTCGTGGGGGGTTGCGAAGGAGTGGCAGCCGTCTCTGTACGAACCGGAGATCGTCGCCTTCGGAGGGCCGGACGGCATGACTATCTCCCACTCCCTGTTCCACACCGACAGCGTCGGCGTTCTCGACTTCTTCCGACACGCGGCGGAGGGGACCAAGGGGCTCCTCGACGCCAAGGCGACGTCGTTCCTCATCACCGCCCTGTTCCTGCGCGCCGCCGGGCTGGAGTGGGGCGAGCAGGGAGACGTGTGGGGGCGGGTGGAGGCTCGTCGGCCACTGCCTGAGGACGTGCCGGTGGACCAGGTCAGCGCCATGGCGGAGCAACTCCAGCGTTTCCTCCTGCTCGACTCCGCCCCCACCTTTACCGACGGCCCGCTCACACCGCTGCAGAGTTGGGTGACGGGCCTGGAGGCCGGCGGTCGGGCACTCGCCGCCGCCGCGCACGAGGGCCGTCTCGGGCTCGGCCTGCGTGGGGCCCTGGCTCGGCACATCCTCTTTCACTGGAACCGGATGGGCTTCAACACGCGGCAACAGGCCATCTGGTCGCGCGCCGCACGAGAAGCGGCACTGGGCCGATGACCGAACACGGATGGTTGGTCCGGCAGATGGTGTAACGCCTGGGGATGTCACTCCGTCCATAGAGGCGGCCAGCCGTTGACGCTCGGCCACGATCTGATGTATCGCCGCCGGGCGCGGTCACCGCAACAGCCGCTTCACCCCCTCGATCAGGAGGGCCGCCAATACGGCGGCGAGCATGGCGTTCGGCAGTTCCTCGACCTGGTCGACGACGTACGCGAGCACGGTCTGCATCTGGATCACCCTTCGGGGTCTGTACCTTCGCCCCTTGGTGATCCGAGTACGGCCCCAGACAGGGCCCGCGTGCAACGAGTTCGGGGCACAACCCCTTCAGTGTCCTCCGGAACGCGCTCCGGCTGATAATCCGAACCCTCTGGAGTGGCACAGCTCATCCCGCCGACGGCGCAGTACCCGTGCCGAAGGTCGGCACGTCCGCCGGAGCGACATCCGCACGGAGCCGGGCGAAGCGCACCGGGTGCCGCCATGCGCCGCGCTCGTGGGTCGTCGGATACCGCGGCTACTCCATACCGGACGTGATCGTGCACCACCCCGCCACCCACCCGTCGCGCCACGCCGCCTCCTACCGGCTCAATGCCCGCAACCGGGTCTGGTTCACCCCGCGACGTGCGTCCGTCCTCCAAGTCGCCCGGTCAACAGCTCGACCTTTGATCGATGGTTGAACTTGCCGCAATCGTTTCGATACTGAACATAAATTTTTCGGGGGGTCCGGCTGCACATTCCGGCCGTCTGAGGCGCTTGGTGGGGTGGAGGCGGTTGCGTCTCCGGTGCCGGGGGGGGTGAGGAGGCGGCACCTGGAATGGAACAGGTACAGGGGAGGACCCGTGCAGCAGACCGCTGCCGCGTGGTTGTTCGAGATCGCGCTCGCCCTCAGGGTGTTCGGCCCGGACGTGGTCCGCGGCTGCCGACGGCTGCTCACCGCCGGCGTCCGCATCGGCATCACTCAGCTGACCAGCACCCGCAATCCGGCTCGTACCACCGAGTCGGACAAGGAGGCGTCGTGAGCAACGAGGGGGGAATGGAAGACACCGGCGGCGCCGTGGGCGCGCCGCGCGCGGTGCCGATCGACCAGTGGGACGTCGCCGCACAGATGTCGTACTGGGCGTTCCATCAGCAGCGCCGGGTCGATTACATGCGCTACGCCTACCTCCAGCTCGGCTCGGACGCCGACGCGGAGGAGGCCGTCGACCTGACCTTCGACCTGATGATGGACCACTGGCTCCGCATGCTGGAGATGGAGAACCTGGAGGGCTACGCCTGGAAGATCCTCAAGCGCCGCATCATCGACATGCACCGCAAGCGCCGGCGGTGCCCGGAGCTGATGGAGACCGCCGCCTTCGAGGCCGCGCTCGCCGACCACGTCGAGGACCCGTACGACACGCTGACCGATGCCATCACCTTGTACGCCGCCGTCCGCGACCTGAGCGAGCGGCAGCGCGACGCGATCCTGCTGCACTACGGCATGGACTTCAACGCGGCCGAAGCCGCCGAGGTGATGGGCAACCAGGAAACCACCGTACGGTCCCAGCTCCGCACCGGCCGCGAACGCCTCGCCGCCACGCTCAAACTCCGCTGCCCGGAGCACCCCAACGGGAAGAACCGCTCATGACCCCGCTGCCTAAAGACCGCACCATTGACGACCTGCTCGCCTCGACCCGTACCCGCAACCGCTACGCCACCTACGACATGAGCGCCGCCGAGGCCCGCCTGCGGGCCCGGCAGGCTGCCCGCCACCGGCCGCCCGGCCAGCGCGCCACCGACACCGCCTTCGCCCACACCGAATGGACCACCCCGGAGGACGAGCGCACCCCGGACGCCGACCGGGCCTGGTGGGACCTCAACGCCGTCTGTCTGCTGGCCCTCGGACCCGACGCCGACCAGCACCTCGCCGCCTTCATCACCAGCCACTACGCCGACAAGGCCGGCGCGCTCGTCTTCGCCTGCCTGCTGTACCTGAGCGGAGACAGCAGCGGAGCCCGGTTCTGGTGGCGCTTCGCCGCCGGTGTCGGCCACCCCGTCGCCGAATACTGCCTCTTCCTCGAACACGCCCGCAGCGGTGAATACCATGACGCCGACTACTGGCGCACCGAGCTGGTACGCCACCGCTTCGCCCCCGACCTCCTGTGCGGCGACCGAACCACCGCCCCGGTGCTCAACCCGCCCATGGACCCCGTCCACTCCCACATCCTGCGCCCGCACCACCCGGAAATCGGCACCGTCCCCCTCCCCACCCCCTCCCTGGTTGACCAACTACGCCAGCTCACCTCCCCCCTGTAGGAGCTGGCCCCGTCCCCCGGCCTGCCGCCAGCCGCGGGCCTGCCCCGCCGGGGCAGGCCCGCGTTGCAGGGAGAGTCAGCCACGCAAGGTCGGAACAAGGCGCCGTCGTCGGTAGCAGGGGACACCGGCCGCACCGGTGTCCCGAGCCACCCAGGCCGGGAACCATCTGCGCAGCTCCGCTCGGTCGCCAGCACCCCACAACGTCACCAACCCGCCGCGCATCTGGGGCCGGTGCGACCTGGAGCCGAGACGCTCCCGGCGACCACACACGGTCACCGGCAGGATGGGCTCCGTGGGGAAGTGGCGACACTTGAATAGGCGAGCCCACCAGTACCGAGGCCGGCGGTAGAGCCGCGTCTTACGGGGACTCAGGCTGGGGAGCACAGGGGCGCGGCGGTCACTCGTCGTCGGCGAGCGCCGCGGGTATGGCTTGCTGGCGCAACCGGCGCAAGTGCTCACCAGTGGCTCGGTGCTCCTCGAAGCGCTCGCGTCGTTCCTCCGTGGGGAACAGCATCGGCAGCCCGACGTCCAGGAGGAAGTCGGGACAGGGGCCGGCCAGGGGGAGCGGGTCGAAGATGGCCAGCAGGGTCCCGCGGTCGTTGACGAGCGGGACGCCGCTGGAGTACCGGCTGTCTCCCACACTCCAGCCGACAGTCACGCGGGTGCGGAACATGTCGGCGGCCTGGGCGATGGCTCGCTCGATCCCGGGCAGCCGGGCGGAGTGCCGGGCCAGGGCCGCCCGGTCCGGGTCGGAGCGCGCCGTACGTTCGGCGAACTCGGCCTCCTGCCGGGCGTACCCCCGCCGCTCAGCACGCTCCTGCTCCTCCTGTGCCGCGCGCTGATGGTTTTCCTCATCTCGCAGCTTCTTGGCCTCCGCCAGTACGCACTTGGGATGGGCCCACAGCCGCGTCACGGGCCGGACCACGTGTCGCTGCGGCGTGCGGGGAGCGTGCGAGACGAGCCGCGAGGTGAGGACCCTGCCCACGAACTCGGAGAGCGGTATGGATGGCTCGGGGTCCCAGTAGGCGCCGGTGAACCGGGCCATGGGCTCGACGGCGACCAGGTCCTCGCCCTGTCGGGCCAGCCGCACCGAGGGAACGGCGCCCAGCCAGGGAATCCGGCTGCGGTCACTGAACCAGTAGGCCCTTACGCCGTCAGCCGCCATCCGCTGCGTGCGGGCACGAATCTCGGCGGCGGTGATGCTCGCCAACTGCGCCTCCAGGGCGACACGCCGTCTGTTGGCCGTGGAGGCGAGGACGTCTGCACGCCAGCGACCGTCCGGTCCGCTCACCTCCAGCTCGGCCGTCCATCCGGCCGCGCGGGCCGCCTGAGCAAGCTCCAGCTTGAGCAGGTGGTGGGCCATGGACTCCTCCGCCAGCGTGCACGTCGGAGCGCTAGGCGCATGGGCGAAGAACCGCAGGCCCAAGGGCGACACCTTGGCGTGCATCCCGTGGCCACACTCTCGGCACGCCAAGGGGGCCGGCGGCCGCGCCCGGTGGATCGCACTCCAGTCCCAGCCGCAGCCGAGATCCGACAGGGAGGCGTCCAGACGGCCCCGCTCCGTGTGTACAGCAGTGAAACTCACAGCGCTCCCCCCACGTCATGGCGTCGTCCGCCCATCGTCTCGGCCGGGTCTGACACGGCGGTAGGGGCGATCAAGGGCCGCCGGGGTGCGTCCTAGAGGCGGCGGGACCGTTGGGACTCGGCCCGGGTGGCGGCGGTCGGGCAGCTGGCGGAACGGATACTGCCCCCGGCTTCATGATGAGGAGCTGTGGAAGGGGCCGGCCAGTCGGTCGGCCCCTTCGTCGTTCCTACGCGGTGCGGCACCGCAGGGTCGGCGGCCGGTTGACGGGGGTGGCGAGCAGTCGCCGGACGGTCTCCGAGTGCCAACGCTCCCCGCGTTTCTCGGCTCCGAGCACGGCGCAGATCTCCCGCAGGAACAGCTCGTCCGCAGCACGGTACTGAAGGCGCCTGTCCCACATGTGGCCTCGGTCACATCCTGGGCGTGCTTCCACTCGTTGCGGGCGGAGGCCTTCAGCGGGGCCGGCCAGGCCCCCTTGCCTCCTGTGAGCAGGTCCCCTTGCACACCCCTGAGCGGTGTGCGTACACGATGGGGCCCTGATCAGCGATTTTGCTCGAAACGCTGGGTCGGCACTTTCTAGGGTAGATATCGAGATGGCGTTCTGACATTGCAGTGCAATGCTTTCGACGGTGTGCCAGAAGGCGCCCGTAAAGGCTCCCAACGGCTCCGGGAGTACCGCCCGTTGATGGTATTGTTCCGAGCTGTACACCTCCTCGGCTGCCTGGGTGGCATCCAGCTGGTTCCACCGGCGAGAGGAGGTGAGGTGTGATCACCGGAACGAGCCCCGAAGAGGGCAAGGATCCGGTGTGGGCGAAGCTGCTTCGCCGGGCCACGGATGTGGCCCGGTTCGTGGGAGCCGTCCTCCAGGCCGCTTACTACGGCCGGAAGGACTGGTGACCTGCGGCTAGAGAAGTGATGGGCCCTACCCTCGGCCAAGGGTGGGCCCATCTCGTCAACACCGCTGCTACACCGTGTGCCCCGCGTATCTGCTGCAAGCGAGCGCGGGGCACACTCATGTCGACGTTGACGCAAACGACACTGGGTCGCGCTGGTGCAGAGCTTACCACGTCGCGATTGAATTATACGCGTCCGTCTGTATTTCGATTTACGCATCTGGTTTAACCAGCGCCGCCAATTTTCACTCGGTCCTGTTTGGATTTACGTGATGTGCAATCGGCGTGGCGGAATCAAGTTCTCAAAACGTTTGGGTGGCGTGAATTTCCCGTGCGGGGATCCGTGGTCGGCTTGCGTCAGCTCCTCGCTGGGTCGCGATTGATAACGGGCCTGGCCCTCGCCGGCCCCGGCGTGCTCGACTCCTTGCCTCGGTCAAGTCGCAGGTTGACTCCGTGGTGCACGGTCAACTGCGCGGGGTTGACCGAGCGAGGGTGGGACAACTCCGGGCACCGGTGAGACACCGCTGAGCCGGGTGTGAGACACCGCTGAGCCGGGTGTGAGACACCGTGAGCCGGGTGTGAGACACCGCTCAGCTGAGCCCGTGCTGAGCCGAAACGGGGCACCTGATGAGCCAGTGTTGAACAACTGTCGAGCAGGCGGGGCTCTGCGTTGAACGCCCGGCGGACCACGGCAAACGCGGCCGTGGGTCGGGTGAGACAGGGCTGGGACAGCAGGGCAGGCCTTTCGGGATCAATCGCCCTGTGAGCCGCGGCGCCTCGGCGCGGGGCCGGCTCACGATGGCTCACGGTGTCTCACCGGCGCCCGGAGTTGTCCCACCCTCGCTCGGTCAACCCCGCGCAGTTGACCGTGCACCACGGAGTCAACCTGCGACTTGACCGAGGCGGGGGTGGGACGCGCTTCCTGGCCTGGCCCGTTATCAACCCGATGTGCGCTGGTCAGGGGCATGTCAAGACGTTGAGTGCCAGCTACGTGGGGTTGAACCCCTACGCGTTTCGCCTCCGGTCTCTTTCTCACCCGATCAGTGCGAGCTCCGAAATGGCGGCTTGCGTGCGGCCAGGTAAGCGTAGCGGGAGGCCGCCGGAAGGTTTTTGATGCGGTGTCATCTCTGGTGGCTTTTGTGCGCGGCAGGTCACGCCTCAGCCCCCTCGCGGTCATTAAGGAGAGGGAGCTGGGATAGGGCCGGCGTCCTTCCCCTGGCCTCTGACCTGCAAGGGGGCTTGGCTGCTGACGCCTGACCGCCCGGCCCTGCACCGCCCGAGACTGCGGCCTCGGCGGGCTGCGTTCGCCGGGCGGTGCGCTCGTGCGGGACCCATGCCACCGCCCGACTACAGCACCGAGATGATGGTCAACGTCCTCGGCGCCGTGCTGGAGTTCCAGCGCGACATGATCTCGGAGAACACCCACGAAGGCGTCGCCGCCGCCGAGCCTCCGGCAAGACGCTCGGCCGCCCCGCCGCGCGACCCGGACGAGGCCGCCGACGTCGTCGAGGCGTACGGCGAAGGAGCCACCGTCAAGGCGCTCGCCCGCCGCCACCAGGTCGCCCCGAAGACACGGTGTACTTCAGCGACGACGTCTCCGAGCCCGAGCGCCTCGGCCCCCTGCGCGGTGTCCGCACTCGGTTCCGAGCTGAGGTGATCGCCCAGCACGACCTTCTGCAGAACCGGCTGCGCGACCTCACGGACGCGGGCCGCGCTTCGGTCCAGGCCACGTGACGCGGTCCGTACGGCTTACAGCAAACCGTCCTGGCCCGGGTCGAGCGTCCTGACCACCTTGCGGATGTCCCACACCGGGCACTGAGTCGGCGCGTACGAGCCCTGCGGAGTCCACGACAGTATCCCGGCGGGAGGGCCGGTCGGCTCCAGCCCTTCCGCGCGGATCTGTTTCGGCGTGCATAGGTATGGGGGCAGCGTCTTGCTCGTGTACGTCGGCAGCGCCGGCGGCCCGGCCTGCCTCTGCCGGTATATCGGATCCCCGAACAGGTCCCAGCCCACAGGCTCCCGGGGCGGACGGCGCGGCGACACGGCCCTACTCCGGGCGCTGCGCGCTGTCCAGGTGGGCCAGCGCCAGCCGCAGCGAGAGAATCGCGGTGCCGAACGCGAGGTTGTCGATCCCGTGCGCGTACAGCTGGCCGGGGTGCACGACGAAGGCCTCCGACACACGCCGAGCCATGACCTCCTGCTCGTCCGGCGCGGTCGAGCGCAGCAGGTCCTCCACTGCCAGTGTCAGGTCCGGTGTGCCGATCTCCCGCCATAGGGGGCCGTCGACGCCCGGGGCCGTGTGCTTGATGTCGGCGACCGCCGCGGCCAGTTCCTCGCGGGTTTCCTGATGGTTCATGGCGGCAGTCTGTCGCAGTGGCGAGGCCAGATGAGGAGGAACGAGGCAGGAATTCGCCCGCGCGTATGACAGGGCACCGACGTGGACGGAGGCCGCGGCCATCGCCGGCGCCTCAGAGCCGGAAGTCTTCGGCGAACGAGTCCGCCGCAAGACGAAGCGCCTGGCTGCCGAGCAGCGCCGCCGCCTCGCACAGCGCTCCGTCACGTTCGGTTCATCGGCCCGGCACAACTGTGACACCTGAGTGGGCCGTCAGGTGGCGGGCAGCTGACGGTCCTAGCAGTTGGTGCGGGACCGGTTCAAGCGGTCGCGAAAAACCGTGCTCCTAGCAGCCTCGTGCAGCTCATTCAATGCAAACTCGCAGGTCAGATTACGTGAATAGGCGCACCGAGTAGTGAAGTCTGGCAGTGCATCACTCGCCGTTGCCGAAAATTCGCGAGAGTTCGCACCGGCACGATCAGCGGTCCACTCTTCTCCGGGTCCCGGGAGGCGCCCCCGGGGCGCATCGGGGCTTGCGCGGCTAACAGCCCTGCAGGCCAGAGTTCGACCGCCCGTCCACGCGTGATTCCGTCACGCCCGAAACAAGGAACTGTCATGTCCCCAACATCCCTTCGAGGTGCCGCCAGACACGTCCAGGCACCGTGGAGGAAGCAGTGAGCCGTCTTCCCCATCTGACAGCGCGGGTCACCGGCTTCATCGGGGGTGGCGCCGTCCTCGGCCTCTCGACGTTCGTCCATGCTCCGTGGTGGGTCTACCTCGGCGGAGCACTCGTGGCGCTGGTGCCAGCGGCGCTGCCGCAGGAGTCCGAGCACCGACGCGACTTCTACCGCGACTACTTCCGGCACCGCGAGCAGATGGTGCGGATCCGGCGGCAGTCCTTGCGAAAGCCGGTGAGCCTCCCCACTCGGAGCAAGGAGTCGGACAGACCCGAGCCGCTGGCAGAATGCATGCCCGACGGGTAACCGCGAGGGTGAGGCGCCGGCAAGGAGCCGCGCTTCCTGCGGCAGCAGATCGGCCGCTGACGGGTGCCCGGCGGCGGCAGCATCGGGCGGTCGGGCGGACGAAGGGCGGACCGTCGGGCGGTCCAGTCTCTCCCACGGCCGACTCGGCCCGGCGGTGCGCGCGCGTACGCGCGCACAAAGGGGGGGTCCAGAAAGTCCAGAAATCCCGCCGTCTCCCCGAACGGGCCGGGCCGGGTGCGCGACAATCGCGGCGTGCAGACGTCGAAGTTCCCCTCTGTCCGCGCGCTCGACCAGCTCCTCGACGGCCTGGGCACCGGCGTAGCCCGTCGGCGGCAGCCGGACATGGTGCGCGGGGAGCTGGAGCGGGCGCTGGACCGGGGTGCACTGCCGGTCCCGGCCCGGCGCAGCCAGCAGCGGCTCATGGAGGAAGAGGCGCTGCTGGTACATGGCCGGGCGCTCCTGCGAGCCCGGCGCCCTGAACCTGCGCGACGTGGCCGAGGACGTCGCCGAGTTCGCCGACCCGGACACCGGCGAACTCCTGGTGCTGCCAGCCCTGGTGGTCACCGTGCGCCGGTCCAAGACCAATCCGCACGGCCGCACCAGCGACGTGGTGTGTATCGTCGCGCAGGACGACGCCACCTGTCCGGTGGCCGCCTGGCGGGCCTGGCGCGAGGTGCTCGCCACCGTTGGCATCGAACGCGGGTCGCTGTTGCGCAGGGTGAAGAACAACCAGCTGACCACCGCCGGGCTCACCCGCCCCCCTGACCGACGACGAGAGGCGGCTGCTGTCCACCGCGGCCGAGGCCGCCGAGCAGGCCGCGCTCGCTGGGGCCGAAAAGGAGACGGCGGCCGCCGAACGGCGCCGGCAGCGGCGACTGCTGCGGCGCGCGCTGCGCCGCTACAGCGGCCACAGCATGCGCCGCGGCCACGTCCGCCACCTGCAGCGGACCGGCACCCCGCGGCACATCATCGAGGCCCAGTGCCGCTACGTGCCCGGATCCAAGGCGCTGGCCCGCTACCTGGACGAGAAGGTGCCCTGGCCCGACAACCCGACCGTGGCCATGCGCCGGGCGACCGCCCGCGGGCGGGTCCGTGATGCGGATCACGCCGGGGACGGCCGGGCGGGGTTGCGAGGCTACTGACGTTGTTGCCGTGATGTCGTCAATGTGAGTCCGGTTTCGGTGAGGCAGCCGTTGATGAGGTTGCTGCGGTACTGGATCTGGCGGAGGC
>NZ_JBVKBI010000043.1:0-27774 GCF_055639035.1 Streptomyces sp. NPDC107654 | reverse complement strand
ACGACGGCCACCACCTTGAGGCCGCACCGGCGCCTCCGGCACCACTCGCTGGAACAACTCCCACAACTCGTCCGGCACCAGCCGCTCAACGATCCTCACCACGGCCTACAGCCTACCCGGGCTGCCAAATGAGATGACGTCTTAGCCGACGGCCGGCCCGGCGGTGGAGCCGGTCAGCTGCTGACCGGCTCCACCGCCGGCACCGGCACCGGCCGGGTCTCCGGCAGCAGCGCGAAGCACACCAGGCTGACCAGCGCGATGCCCGTCAGATACACGCCCACACCCCACGGCACCCTCCCGCCCCGCTCCGCGAGCGCCGTGGCCACGATCGGGGTGAGGGCGCCACCGAAGACCCCGCCCAGGTTGTAGCCCACGGCGGCGCCCGTGCAGCGCACCCGGGGCTCGAACAGCTCGGGCAGGTAGGCGGCGATCACGGCGGCCATGACGCCGAAGGAGAGCAGGGCCCCGAGGATCGCGAGGAACATCAGCAGCGGCTCGCCGGTCGCCAGCAGCGCGACCATCGGGAGCATCCACAGGACGCAGGCCGCGCACCCGGTCAGGCACATCGGCCGCCGCCCGTACTGGTCGCCGAACAGCGCCATGAGCGGCGTGAGGGCGCCCTGCACGGCCACCGCGCCCATGACACACAGCAGCATGACCGTCCGGCTCACCCCCAGCCGTTCCGTCGCATACGCCAGCGACCAGGTCGTCACCGCGTAGAACACCGCGTAGCCGACCGCCAGCGCCCCGGCCGCCAGCAGCACCCGCCGCCCGTGGTGCCGTACGACCTCCACGAGCGGCAGGCGCGCGTGGTCGTCGATCTCCAGGAAGCGCGGGCTCTCGGACAGGGAGGAGCGCAGCCACAGACCGGCCAGCGCCAGCGCGCCGGCCGCCCAGAACGGCACGCGCCAGCCCCAGCGCGCGAACTCCGCGTCGGACAGCGCCGCGGACAGCGCGAGCATCACCCCGTTGGCCAGGAGGAAGCCGAACGCCGGTCCCACCTGCGGGAAGCTCGACCACAGGGCACGCCGCCCGGCAGGAGCGTGCTCGGCGGTCAGCAGTACCGCCCCGCCCCACTCCCCGCCGAGCCCCAGCCCCTGCAGGAAGCGCAGCACGAGCAGCAGTACGGGAGCGGCCGTACCGATCGTGCCGTAGGACGGCACACAGCCGACCGCCACCGTCGAGGCGCCGGTGAGCAGCAGCGAGAGGACGAGCACCGGCCGCCGCCCGCGCCGGTCCCCGAGGTGCCCGAACACCACCGAGCCCAGCGGCCGGGCCACGAAGCCGACCCCGAACGTCCCGAACGCCGCCAGCGTCCCCGCGACCGGCGAGAACGTCGGAAAGAACAGCGGCCCGAGAACCAGAGCCGCTGCTGTGCCGTAGACGAAGAAGTCGTAGAACTCGATCGCTGTCCCGGCGAGGGAGGCGGCGGCGACCCGCGGCATGGAAGGGGTGTTTACGGTGCGTACACGGTGCATGTCGCGTCAACTACCCACCGTGATCAGGGGTTACGGGGGCGTCGGAGGTGATCATTGGACCGGAGCGCACGCCCGGGCTGCCGAGGCGCGGGCCCGGTGTCCGGTCTGACCGGCGTGATAGACCGGGGGCGAGCAGCGGTCGTCGACGTACCGCCCCCGAACGGACCGGAGGAACCGTGCCCCGCACCCTGGCCAACGCCCCGATCATGATCCTCAACGGGCCCAACCTGAACCTGCTCGGCCAGCGTCAGCCCGAGATCTACGGCAAGGACACGCTGGCCGACGTGGAGGCGCTGTGCGCCGAGGCGGCAGCCGCGCACGGGGGCACGGTGGACTTCCGGCAGTCCAACCACGAGGGCGAACTGGTCGACTGGATCCACGAGGCGCGACTGAACCACTGCGGGATCGTCATCAACCCCGGCGCCTACTCGCACACGTCGGTCGCACTCCTGGACGCGCTCAACACCTGTGACGGCATGCCCGTGCTGGAGGTGCACATCTCCAACATCCACCAGCGCGAATCGTTCCGGCACCACTCCTACGTCTCGCTGCGCGCCGACGGCGTGATCGCCGGATGCGGAGTGCAGGGCTACGTGTTCGGCGTGGAGCGGGTCGCCGCGCTGGCCAGGGCGGCGCAGACGCGGGCGTGAGCCCGCGCGGGCCTACAGCCGGCCCGCTTCCACGATCCGCCGCAGGAAGCGCCGGGTGCGCTCCTGCCGCGGGTCGCCGAAGACCTGCTCGGCGGAGCCACGTTCCAGCACGACCCCGCCGTCCAGGAAGCACACCTGGTCGGCGACGTCCCGCGCGAAGCCCATCTCGTGCGTCGCGAGCACCATGGTCATGCCCTCGTCCTTCAGGCCGCGGACCACGTCCAGCACCTCGCCCACGAGTTCCGGGTCGAGCGCGGCCGTGATCTCGTCGAGCAGCAACAGCCGGGGCCGCACCGCGAGCGCCCGCACGATCGCCACACGCTGCTGCTGACCGCCGCTGAGCCGGTCCGGGTAGGCGTTCGCCCTGCCGCCCAGTCCAAGGCGCTCCAGCAGCTCTCTGGCCCGTTCCTCGGCCTCCGCGCGGGAGACGCCGTGCACCCGGCGTGGTGCGAGCGTGATGTTGTCGAGCACGGTCATGTGCGGGAAGAGGTTGAACGCCTGGAAGACGACGCCGATCCGGCGCCGTACCGCGTCCTGGTCCGCGCGCGGGTCCGTGATCTCCTCGCCGTCCAGCCAGATGGCGCCGTCGTCGATCTCCTCCAGGAGGTTGGCGCAGCGCAGCAGCGTCGACTTGCCCGATCCGGAGGCGCCGATCAGCGCGGTCACCGTATGCGGGGGCACCTCGAGATCGACGTTCCGCAAGACGACCGAGCCGCCGAATGTCTTGCGGACCGACTCCATCCGCAGGACGGGCGCGTTGCTCACGGGTGTGCTCTCAGACGTGCTCACAGGGCTCCTCCCCGGGCGCTCACAGTGACCCTCCCTGGGCCCGCCGCCGGTCCATCCGTGCCGTCACCCAGTCGGTGAACCGGGTCATCGGGATGGTCAGCGCCACGAACACCAGCCCCGCGACGATGTACGGCGTGTAGTTCAGACTGCGGCCCACGATGATGTCGGCCGCCCGCACGGCGTCCACCGCACCCCCGATGGACACCAGACCGGTGTCCTTCTGCAGTGACACCAGGTCGTTGAGGAGCGGAGGCACCTGCCGGCGGACCGCCTGCGGCAGGACGACGTAGCGCAGGGCCTGCCGGTTGGTCAGGCCTAGCGAGCGGGCCGCGGCACGCTGCGAGGGGTGGACGGACTCGATGCCGGCCCGGAACACCTCCGCCACGTACGCCGAGTACGTCAGCGTCAGCGCCGTACCGCCGAGCAGCACGGGATCGACCGTGACGCCTTGCAGCCGCAGGGCCGGCACCCCCAGGACCACGATCATCAGGTTGATGATCAGCGGCAGACCGCGGAAGAAGTCGGTGTACGCCGCCGCCAGCACCCGGAGCGGGAAGAAGACCGGACCCCGCAGTGTGCGCGCGACGGCGATCAGCATGCCGAGGACCAGCACGGCGGCGCCGCAGACCAGCAGCAGGCGGGCGTTCAGCCACAGCCCGTCAAGGACCTTCGGGAACGCCTCGCGCGCGTAGTGTGCGCTGAAGAAGGTCTCCTTGGTGCGCGGCCAGCCCGGCGCGTTGACGACGACCAGGTAGAGCACCGCGGCCGTGACGAGGGTCGACAGGGACGCGATCGCCGTGGCGCGGCGGGCACGCGCGCGCGTGTAGCGCTCACGCGCCAGCCGACGCTCGGAGGGGGTGTAGCCGTCACCGGACACGCCGGCGCCCTCGGTCATGTCACCCTTGTCGTCCGCCCCTCCCCGGGCCGACTCGTCCTTCGTGACCGTCACTTGAGCACCGGGGCGTCGACGGCGTCCGAGAGCCACTGCTTCTCGATTCCGGCCAGCGTGCCGTCCTCGCGCAGCGCGTCGACGGCGGCGGTCACGCACGGCGTCAGGGCGCTGCTCTTGTCCAGCACGAGCCCGAACTGCTCGGGCGTGCCGCCCTGGTTCTCGAACTGGCCGACGATCTTCGCGTTCGTCACCTCGGCCGCGGTGATGTAGAAGGCGGTCGGCAGGTCGGTGACGATGGCGTCCACCTGACCGTTCTTCAGCGCGGACTTGGCCTGGTCGTTCTTGGCGTAGACGGCCGCGTCCTGCTCCGGCTTCACGACGTCGCCGATGTAGTCGAGGCTCGTGGTGCCAACCTGGGCGCCCAGCTTGAGCTTCTTGAGATCCGCGATGCTCGTCGCCCCGGCGGCCTTGCTGCCCTTCAGCGCGATGACGGCCTGGCGCACGTCGTAGTAGCCGGAGGAGAAGTCCACGGCCTTCTTGCGCTCGTCGCTGATCGACACCTGGTTGATGTCGAAGTCGAAGGTCTTCGCGCCCGGTGCGAACGCCTTGTTGAACGGCACGCTCTGCCAGGCGACCGCGCTCTTGTCGTAGCCCAGCTGCTTCGCCACGGCATAGGCGACCGCGGACTCGAATCCCTTGCCGTTGGCGGGCCTGTCGTCCTTGAACCAGGGCTCGTACGCCGGTTCGTCCGTGGCGATCGTCAGTTTCCCGGACGTCTTGGTGGCGAGCCCGCCCTTGGCGCAGCCGGCGCTGCCCGACGGTGCGGCCGACGTGTTCTCCTCGGGCTGCGGAGCACAGCCGACAGCGGTGGCGAGCAGGGCTACGGTGACGGCGGCGAGGGCGCGGCGCACGGCGCCAGGGGCAGGGTGCATGGCGGGAGAGTGGCAGCGAACGCCGCGTCTGTCCAGGTCACAGCGGTGGTTGTCCGCATGGTGGGAACGGGTGTTGCGGCCGTGTGAACGGGTGCGGACGCAGCTCACCCGCGCGTGCCCGGGTTGTGGCCCGGGCCGCCGGCCGAGGGCGGGGTTGGAGACCGGCGGCCCTACCGCTCAGGAGCCGTCGATCCTGTGCGGGGCTGCTACCAGTTGACTGCGGCCGGCTGCTGTCCGCGAGTGCGCACGGGGGCTCGTTGCGTGCGAAAGGTTCACACGGGGCGCGCGCAGGGGTGGTGGACGCCCGGGGTGCATACAAGTCGCGCGCCCGGCGCATGCTCAACTGCCGTGTGCGGGGCGCGCGTACGGCTCGCGCGCCGGAGCGTGCAACCGGCAGGCTGCGCTCACCATCCCCGCGCGTGCCACTCCGGCAGATGCGGCCGTTCCGCGCCCAGCGTGGTGTCGTTGCCGTGGCCCGGATAGACCCAGGTCTCGTCCGGCAGCGCGTCGAAGATCTTCGTCTCCACGTCGTGGATCAGGCTGGCGAACGCCTTGGGGTCCTTGCGGGTGTTGCCGACACCACCGGGGAAGAGGCAGTCGCCGGTGAAGACGTGCGGATGGCCGTGCGGGTCGTCGTAGACCAACGCGATCGAACCGGGCGTGTGCCCCACCAGGTGGCGTGCGGTGAGCTCCACCCGGCCCACCCTGATGACGTCGCCGTCGTCGACGAGGACGTCGGTGGGCACCGGAATGCCGGGGGCGTCCTCCCGGCCGGCGTACGTACGCGCGCCCGTGGCCGCGACCACCTCGGCGAGCGCCTGCCAGTGGTCGCCGTGCTGATGGGTGGTGACGACGGACGTGATGCCGTCGTCACCGATCATGCCGAGGAGTGTCTGCGCCTCGTTGGCGGCGTCGATCAGAAGCTGCTCGTCGGTGGCCCGGCAGCGCAGCAGATAGGCGTTGTTGTCCATCGGGCCGACCGCGATCTTCGTGATCATCAGGTCTTTCAGCTCGTGCACATCCGCCGGTCCGCCGACCTTGACCTCTCCGGAGTACGTCATGACGGCAGCCTATAGCGGGGGAGCCCCCGGTGGACGGCCGCCCGCACGGGCCCGCCGACAGGCGTCGTCTACAGGGGAGGCAGCTTCGGCAGCGCCCCGCCCCGCACCTCCAGCGCGGAACCGTCGCGGCGCCCGGCGAGCCAGCCCACCAGGTCCGCCGGCCCGCCGGTGACCGTGATCTCGCAAACCTCGGGATCCTCGGCAGCCCGCCCGGTGGTCCACGCGTGCGTGCCGTCCGTGAGGCGGGTCGGGGGGACGTCAGGGTGCCCGGAGAAGCGGTCCGCCAGAAAATCGGTCTCCCGCTCCAGGAACTCTGCCGGAAGGTGCTCCAGCTCGTACCCGATCCCCAGGTCGACGTGGTGCAGCTCCACCTCCGCCCACCGGCGGAACGGCACCCGGGCCGCGGAGTCGAGGACCCCGTTGCGCAGCTCCACCGTCCGCGTCCAGTCCGCGGGCTCGTCCCCCGCCGCCTGGAAACGGGCCGCGCTCTCCCGCACGTCGGCGACCTGCGCCTCCAGCGGCCGCGGGGCGTCCCGCTCGATGTCGGCTTCCCGTGCCTCCGCGCTCGCGTACATGGGACGGCCCCGGAGGACGTTCAAAAGCGCGTCCGCGTTCCGGGCGAGGTGGGCGAGCACGTGCCCGCGGTTCCAGCCCGGCAGCCGTGACGGCTCGGCGAGTGCGGCGTTGTCCAGTTTGGCGACCGCGCTGAGCAGCCGGTCTGTCGCTTCCCGTACACGGTCCAGGTCATGAGCGTGATCAATCATGGTGCTGACCCTAGTCCGGCCACACCTTCGGGTGAAGGTGGTGAACCTCGCCCGCAAATCGAAAGCACGTGCTATATCGTCGGTGGCAACGTCGGGCATGCTGGAAGGCCGGGGGTTGTTATGCAACCGGGCAATCCGACCGGCGTTGTCAGTGGCTCCCCCTAGTCTGAAGAAGCACGGGGGCCCCGCCCCTGTCACTTCTCTCAAGAAAGGTGCGGACCGGCGTGGCCGACCGTCTCATCGTCCGTGGCGCGCGCGAGCACAACCTGAAGAATGTCTCGCTCGACCTGCCTCGTGACTCGCTCATCGTCTTCACGGGCCTGTCCGGGTCGGGCAAGTCCTCCCTGGCCTTCGACACGATCTTCGCGGAGGGCCAGCGCCGCTACGTGGAGTCGCTCTCCTCGTACGCGCGGCAGTTCCTCGGCCAGATGGACAAGCCCGACGTCGACTTCATCGAGGGCCTCTCCCCGGCGGTCTCGATCGACCAGAAGTCGACCTCGCGCAACCCGCGCTCCACTGTCGGCACGATCACCGAGGTCTACGACTACCTCCGTCTGCTCTTCGCGCGCATCGGCAAGCCGCACTGCCCCCAGTGCGGCCGTCCGATCTCGCGCCAGTCGCCGCAGGCCATCGTGGACAAGGTCCTGGAGCTGCCGGAGGGGAGCCGCTTCCAGGTGCTGTCCCCGCTGGTGCGCGAGCGCAAGGGCGAGTTCGTCGACCTCTTCGCCGACCTCCAGACCAAGGGCTACTCCCGTGCGCGCGTGGACGGCCAGACCATCCAGCTGTCCGAACCGCCGGTCCTGAAGAAGCAGGAGAAGCACACCATCGAGGTGGTCGTGGACCGTCTCACGGTGAAGGAGTCCGCCAAGCGCCGCCTCACCGACTCCGTGGAAACAGCCCTCGGCCTGTCCGGCGGCATGGTCGTGCTCGACTTCGTGGACCTCCCCGAGGACGACCCCGAGCGCGAGCGCATGTACTCGGAGCACCTCTACTGCCCGTACGACGACCTGTCCTTCGAGGAGCTGGAGCCCCGCTCCTTCTCCTTCAACTCGCCCTTCGGCGCCTGCCCCGAATGCACCGGCATCGGCACGCGCATGGAGGTCGACCCGGAGCTGATCGTCCCGGACGAGGACAAGTCCCTGGACGAAGGAGCCATCCACCCCTGGTCGCACGGGCACACCAAGGACTACTTCGGCCGGCTGATCGGCGCCCTCGCCGACGCCCTCGGCTTCCGCACGGACATCCCCTTCGCGGGTCTGCCGCAGCGTGCCAGGAAGGCCCTGCTCTACGGCCACAAGACCCAGATCGAGGTGCGCTACCGCAACCGGTACGGCCGGGAGCGTGTCTACACCACTCCCTTCGAGGGCGCGGTGCACTTCGTCAAGCGCCGGCACAGCGAGGCGGAGAGCGACGCCAGCCGCGAGCGCTTCGAGGGCTACATGCGCGAGGTGCCCTGCCCCTCCTGCGAGGGCACGCGTCTGAAGCCGATCGTCCTCGCGGTCACGATCATGGAGAAGTCGATCGCCGAGGTCTCCGCGATGTCGATCAGCGACTGCGCGGACTTCCTGGGCAAACTGAAGCTGAACGCCCGCGACAAGAAGATCGCTGAGCGGGTGCTGAAGGAGGTCAACGAGCGGCTGCGCTTCCTGGTCGACGTCGGCCTGGACTACCTCTCGCTCAACCGCGCGGCCGGCACCCTCTCCGGCGGCGAGGCCCAGCGCATCCGCCTGGCCACCCAGATCGGCTCCGGCCTCGTCGGCGTCCTCTACGTCCTGGACGAGCCGTCCATCGGTCTGCACCAGAGGGACAACCACCGTCTGATCGAGACCCTGGTCCGGCTGCGCGACATGGGCAACACGCTCATCGTCGTGGAGCACGACGAGGACACCATCAAGGTCGCCGACTGGATCGTGGACATCGGTCCCGGCGCCGGCGAGCACGGCGGCAAGGTCGTGCACAGCGGCTCCGTGAAGGAACTGCTCGCCAACGCCGAGTCGCAGACCGGCGCCTACCTCTCGGGCCGCAAGTCGATTCCGCTCCCGGACGTACGGCGTCCCCGCGACCCGTCCCGGCAGCTCACCGTGCACGGCGCCCGTGAGAACAACCTGCAGGACATCGACGTGTCCTTCCCGCTCGGTGTGTTCACAGCCGTCACCGGCGTCTCGGGTTCCGGCAAGTCGACCCTGGTCAACGACATCCTGTACACGCACCTGGCCCGCGAGCTGAACGGCGCCCGGACCGTCCCCGGGCGGCACACGCGCGTGGAGGGCGACGACCTGGTCGACAAGGTCGTGCACGTCGACCAGTCGCCGATCGGCCGCACCCCGCGGTCGAACCCGGCGACGTACACCGGTGTCTTCGACCACATCCGCAAGCTGTTCGCCGAGACGACCGAGGCGAAGGTCCGGGGCTACCTGCCCGGCCGTTTCTCCTTCAACGTCAAGGGCGGTCGCTGCGAGAACTGCTCCGGCGACGGCACGATCAAGATCGAGATGAACTTCCTCCCGGACGTCTACGTCCCGTGCGAGGTCTGCCACGGCGCCCGGTACAACCGGGAGACCCTGGAGGTCCACTACAAGGGCAAGTCCATCGCCGAGGTCCTGAACATGCCGATCGAGGAGGCCATGCACTTCTTCGAGGCGGTCCCGGCGATCTCCCGCCACCTGAAGACGCTGAACGACGTGGGTCTCGGCTACGTCCGCCTCGGTCAGTCCGCCACCACCCTCTCCGGTGGTGAGGCGCAGCGCGTCAAGCTCGCCAGCGAACTGCAGAAGCGATCCACCGGACGCACGGTCTACGTCCTGGACGAGCCGACCACCGGTCTGCACTTCGAGGACATCAGCAAGCTGCTCACGGTTCTCGGCGGGCTGGTCGACAAGGGCAACACGGTCATCGTCATCGAGCACAACCTCGATGTGATCAAGACCGCCGACTGGGTCGTGGACATGGGCCCGGAGGGCGGCGCCGGCGGCGGTCTGGTGGTCGCCGAGGGCACGCCGGAGGAGGTCGCCGGGGTCCCGACGAGCCACACGGGCAAGTTCCTGCGCGAGATCCTCGGTGCCGACCGCATCAGCGACGCCGAACCGGTCAAGGCACAGCGCGGCGGCACGGCCCGGAAGACGGCCGCGGCCAAGTCGACGGCGAAGAAGACGGTGACGGCCAAGGCCAACAACACCCCGGTCAAGAAGGCCGCCACCGCGACGAAGAAGGCGACGCCCGCGAAGAAGACCACGCGGGCTCGCAAGGCCTGACATTCCATCAAAAATTCGGCGCCCCGCGGGAACTCCCCGCGGGGCGCCGTTCGTTCCCCTATCAGCCAGCCCGGTCCAGCGGTCCGACAGGTCCCCGCACACCGCATGCCCGGTCGCACCTTGTCAACAGCACAGGGAGATCAGCCGCTCACAGCGCGGTCGGCTCACCCAGCTCCGCCGCGTACGGCGGCTCGGCCCCCGCCCGCGAGCAGGTGATCGCAGCCGCCCGTGCCGCGAAGCGCAACAGCCGTGTCCAGCCCTCCGTCCCGAGGGCGGCGAGCGCTTCCGGAGACAGCGCGTCCCGGGCGGCCAGCCCGTGCAGCAGGGCCGCGTTCACCGTGTCACCGGCGCCGATGGTGTCCACGACGTCGACCTTCTCACCCGGCACGGAAACCTCCCCGCCGTCCCGGGTGAACACGGTCAGACCGTCACCGCCCCGGGTGACCACCACGGCCGCCGGTCCCGCGGCCAGCCACTCACGCGGACTGCCGCCGAGCCACACCGCGTCCTCCGCGGACAGCTTCACCAGGGTCACCGAGGGCAGCCAGCTCTTGAAACGCGCCCGATAGGCGGCCGGGTCCGCAATCAGTCCCGCCCGGATGTTGGGGTCGAGCGCGGTGAACAGTCCCTGCCCGGCAGCGGCGCGCATCAGCTCCTCGTAGGCGCTCGCCCCCGGTTCCAGGACGAGCGAGCAGGTGCCGAAGGACACCGCGCGCGTCTCCGCGGGGAGCGTGGCGGGAGCCGTGAACAGGCGGTCGGCGGTGCCGTCGACATAGAAGGAGTAGGCGGCCGATCCCGCCGCGTCGATCGTGGCCACGGCCAGAGTCGTCGGCTCCTGGCCCCGCTGCACCCCGGACACGTCGACCCCGGCCCGCCGCAGCCCGTCGAGCAGGGCCTCCCCGAAGGCGTCGACCGAGGTCCGGGAGCAGAACGACGTGCGGGAGCCGAGCCGTCCCAGGGCCACGGCGGTGTTGTACGGGCCGCCGCCGAGCGCCGGCTTCAGCTCCGCGAGGGCGCCGGGGCCCTGCGGTACCAGGTCGATCAGTGCCTCACCGGCGACGACGATCACGTGGCGGTTCCCTTCTCGGACAGCGTGGATGACGCGGTGTGCCCCGCTCCTCCGGCGGGGCCCGGTTCGTCCGGGCAGCCGCAGGACGTGCGGTGGACGAACGTGCACGGCAGCCGGACCGTCCTGGCCGGCCGCCCCGGCTCGGCCAGCCGGTCCAGCAGCACTCGGACGGCTTGGGTGCCCAGCTCCCGGCTGGGCTGGGCGATGGCGGTCAGCCGGGGCGAGAAGAGGTCGGCCCAGGCGAAGTCGTCGAAACAGCACAGGGCGATGTCGTCCGGCACGGCCCGGCCGTGCCGGCGCAGTGCGCGCAGGGCGCCGATGGTCATCGCGTTGTTGGCGGTGACGAGCGCCGTGGGCGGATCGGGCAGACCGAGCAGGGCGGCCGTGGCCCGCTCCGCACCGTCGGACTCGGAATTGCCGGATACGAGGAGACGGTCGTCGTAGGCCAGACCGGCCTCGGCGAGGCCCTCCCGGTAGCCGGAGACGCGCTCGCTGGTGGTGCTGAGTCCGGGCCGGCCGGCGACCAGGGCGATCCGGCGGTGCCCCAGCCCGGCGAGGTGGGTGACGAGCAGGGCCATGGGCGCGGCGCTGTCGGCGCAGACCTGGTCGAAGCACGGCTCGTGCGGGCGAGAGACGGCACCCGCGCCGTCGCCCGCCGGTACGCCCCCGGTCAGGCGCGTGTCGACGAGCCGGTCCAGGAACACCGTCGGTACCGCGTGGCGGCGCAGATAACCGACGAGGTCGGCCGGGTCGGCGGACGGGGCCACGATCATGCCGTCCACCCGGCGCTCGTGCAGGAGCTGTACGACCTTGCGCTCGTGCCGGGGGTCGTCGTGCGGATCTGCGATGAGCAGGCTGTAGCCCGCCTCCAGGGCAGCCGCCTCGACGCCCTGCAGGATGTCGGTGAAGTACGGGTTGCTGATGGCCGACACCGCGAGGCCGATGGAGCGGGTGCGGGAGGTCACCAGGGAGCGGGCCAGGGTGTTGGGCGTGTAGCCCAGGGAGTCGACGGCGTCCAGCACGGCCTGACGGGTGTGGGGCAGCACCGGACGCGTGCCGTTGAGGACGTGGGAGACGGTGGCCACGGACACCCCGGCGAGCCGGGCGACATCCGCCATGGTGGCCATCTCGTTCCCTTCCTTCAGCCGACGTGGGCACGGCTGGGGAGCCGCTCGCCCCCAGGTCTTCGGTGCCTGCGGTCTAAGGTGCCTCCCGGGCTCCCGCTCCGGCGGTCTCCCGTATTCCGGCTCCGGCGGCCGACTCCCGGGCTCTGAACCTCACCGTCCCTCCGGCGGGACGCTATCCCATCGACCCGCCTCGCGTAAACGCTTACGTAAGCGTTTACGCCGTCAGCCGCTCGCCGGGGACCTCGCCCGCCCGTCGGCCCCGCCCCCAGCTTCCCGCCCCGCCCCGAGACCGGTACCTCTGTCCGGGTATCGTCGCCCTGCATACCCCTTGACCACTGGAGTTCCAGATGCCCGCCCGCTCTGCCGCGAGCCGCCGTACCGTCCTTCGAGGGGCCGCCGCGGCTCCGGTCGCCGGGCTCGGCCTGGCCGCGTGCTCCGCGCCGGACGGGAGCGGCTCGGCCTCGGCCGCCCCCACCGCTCCGGTCGACCTCGGTGCCGAGAGTGAGGTCGCCGAGGGTGCGGCCAAGCTCTACCGGGACCACAACGTCGTGGTCAGCCGTGGCAAGGACGGCGAGCTGAAGGCGTACAGCACGATCTGTACGCACGCGGGGTGCCCCATCAACAAGCTGCAGGGGACGACGCTGATCTGCCCCTGTCACGGGAGCGAGTTCGACACGGTGACGGGGAAGGTCGTCCAGGCCCCGGCCACTGCGCCGCTGACGGAGCTGTCGGTGAAGGCCGCGAACGGCAGGATCGTGGCCGGTCCGGCGGACTGACCCGGGGCTGGGAGCCGGGAACCGGAACCAGGAGCTGGGGAGCCGGGGGCCGCAGAACCGGGGTTCAGGGGCCTGCGGCTCGGAGGGTGGGCTGGAATGGGGGCTGGAAGGGACCGTTCACTCCCAGTCCCAGGCGATCCCCAGGATGCCCGGCCGGATCCGCGGCTCGACCACGTGGGTGCAATGGTGCGGGCCGGTCACCGAAAGGTCCTGCCGGCCGCTGCGCGGGGCGGCCGCCGAGGGCTGGGTGAAGCGGTGGCAGCGTACCGGCAGGGCAGCCGCGTCGAAGCGCACCTGGAGCGCGTACTGGCCCCCGGAGAAGCCGAACCGGTGGAGGTACTCGCGGGACGCACCGGCCGTGCCGTCCTCGATGCGGTACCGGAAGAGGAAGGTGTCGCCGGAGCGGAGCCGGGTGCCGAAGAGCAGCTCCGCCACCAGCACGCCGGTGTTCTGGTCCCAGCGGAGGCGGCCGGTGCGGCAGTTCTCCAGGGCGTGCACGGTGATGCGGCGCGGGTCGCAGCCGGGGTCGCCGTGGTGCACGGCGACGAAGCGGTCCACGCCGTCGCGGTGAGCCCGCACGATGTGGTGGGCCTCGCGGCTCGCCAGCTCACGCCGGGCGCCGATCCGGACGCACTCGTGGTGGCCCAGGGTGTGCAGTCCACCGTCCAGGGACCAGCCGAGGTCGGCGGTGAGCCGGTCCAGCACGCCGGAGGCCTCGACCAGGGAGCGGTAGGAACGACCCGCCGGCCGGCCGGCGCTCGCGCCCCCGCCCGACGCGCCGGACTCGGCGAGCAGCCGGATCAGGGACTCGTCCGGCAGCTGGAGGATCTCCTCCAGTGCCCGGACGGCGCGCAGCGATTCGGGGCGCTGCGGGCGGCGGGCGCCCTGTTGCCAGTAACTAAGACTGGTGACGCCCACTTTGACCCCGTGGCGCGACAGATGGTGCTGTACACGCTGGAGCGGCAGTCCGCGGGCGGCGATCGCCGCGCGCAGCGCAACGTGGAAGGGGCCGCCGCGCAGGGCCGTGTCCAGGTCCGCGGTGGGGACGTCCGCGTGCTCTGTGGCATGCCGCATGCCGAGGGGCCTTTCTGTGAGGTGTCACTACGGCTGGTCAGACCGCCAGTGCGGGTGCGCGGGGCCACCCCCGTGGGCGCCGGTGGACGCCCGTCGCCGGGCATGTGGCGCCCGGACGCATGTGTGCACGGCCCCGAGTTCCCCCGCATTGAAGCGTGTTGACCAGAACCCGACAACACCTCGAAGCCGGTTGGTGTGGATCCTGGCCGGACGTCGTCGTTCCGCGGACGGCGGAGGGGGATCGCCGCGGGCTGCAGCGGGCCTGGTCCAGGGCCTGACCCGAGAAGGGGCGGCACGCGGCGCTTCTTCGGCCTGGCCGGAACGGGATCGTCGGACGTGCCGAGGATCACGGGAGGGCGCCCGCGAAGGGGGTATTCCCCCGGAGCCGCGACGGCCGGCGCCGCTTTCCAGGAAGCACCGGTGCGCCGGTGCGCCGGAGCACCACCGGAGATCCGACAGCCCCAACAGTCCGCGAACCCCTGAAACCGGGAGCCCTCGGGGTGGGGCCGGGGAGGCCGAGGACGCTCGGAAGAGCGCGCCCGCCGCCCGTCTCGGGACAGATCGTGCGGCCGGTGGGCCGGGAACGGCGGCGCGGGTTCTCGGTGGCCGCCCGGCGGGTGGGGCGTTGTCCACAGGCCCGACGCGGTGTCGGTGCTCGCCAGTAGGGTGTGAAGCATGGCCGACCCCTCCAGCTACCGCCCCCGGCCGGGAGACATCCCGGACTCTCCCGGGGTGTACAGGTTCCGTGACGAGCACCGCCGGGTGATCTACGTCGGGAAGGCGAAGAGCCTGCGCCAGCGCCTGGCGAACTACTTCCAGGACCTGGCGAACCTGCACCCCCGCACCCGGACCATGGTGACCACCGCCGCGTCCGTGGAATGGACCGTGGTGTCCACCGAGGTGGAGGCGCTGCAGCTGGAGTACTCCTGGATCAAGGAGTACGACCCCCGGTTCAACGTCAAGTACCGCGACGACAAGAGCTACCCGTATCTCGCGGTCACGATGAACGAACAGTTCCCTCGCGTGCAGGTGATGCGCGGTCACAAGAAGAAGGGCGTCCGCTATTTCGGGCCGTACGCGCACGCGTGGGCCATCCGGGACACCGTCGACCTGCTGCTGCGGGTCTTCCCGGTGCGCACCTGTTCGGCCGGCGTCTTCAAGAACGCAGCCCGCACCGGACGCCCCTGCCTGCTCGGCTACATCGGCAAGTGCTCGGCCCCATGCGTCGGCCGCATCGCCCCCGAGGACCACCAGGAGCTGGCCGAGGAGTTCTGCGACTTCATGGCCGGCCGTACCGGCACCTACCTCCGCCGTCTGGAGAAGCAGATGACGGATGCGGCGGAGGAGATGGAGTACGAGCGGGCGGCCCGTCTGCGCGACGACATCGTGGCCCTGAAGAAGGCCATGGAGAAGAACGCGGTCGTGCTCGCCGACGCGACCGACGCCGACCTCATCGCCGTCGCCGAGGACGAGCTGGAGGCGGCCGTGCAGATCTTCCACGTGCGCGGCGGGCGGGTCCGCGGTCAGCGCGGCTGGGTGACCGACAAGGTCGAGGAGGTCACCACCGGCGCCCTGGTCGAACACGCGCTGCAGCAGCTGTACGGCGAGGAGAGCGGGGACGCGGTCCCCAAGGAGGTGCTGGTCCCCGCCCTGCCCGAGCCGGTCGAACCGGTCCAGGAGTGGCTCACCGCCCGTCGCGGCTCGAACGTGTCGCTGCGCATCCCGCAGCGCGGCGACAAGAAGGCGCTCATGGAGACCGTGCAGCGCAACGCCCAGCAGGCCCTCGCGCTGCACAAGACCAAGCGCGCCTCCGACCTGACCACGCGCTCGCGTGCGCTGGAGGAGATCGCCGAGGCCCTCGACCTGGACAGCGCCCCGCTGCGCATCGAGTGCTACGACATCTCGCATCTCCAGGGCGATGACGTGGTGGCCTCCATGGTCGTCTTCGAGGACGGTCTGCAGCGCAAGGGCGAGTACCGCCGCTTCCAGATCAAGGGCTTCGCCGGCCAGGACGACGTGCGCTCCATGCACGAGGTGATCACCCGCCGCTTCAAGCGGTACCTCGCGGAGAAGGAGCGCACGGGGGAGTGGGCCGACGGCTTCGCCCCGGACGGTTCCGCCCTCGACAGTCTCGGCGCCGACAGCCCGGGCACCGGCAGCCCCGGCACCGACAGCCTCAGCACCGACGGCCCCGGAATCGTCGGCTCCCGAGTTGACGGCACCGGCGCGGACGGCACCGGCGCGGACGGCTCCGCGTCGGACGGCTCCGCCGCCGAGGGCGCGCTCGCCGGTGTCGACGGCGCGCTCACCCCCACGGAGGCGGTCACCGCCTCCCTCAAGGACGACGACGGCCGTCCCAGGAAGTTCGCCTACCCGCCCCAGCTGGTGGTCGTCGACGGTGGTCAGCCGCAGGTCGCGGCGGCCCGGAGGGCGCTGGACGAGCTGGGCATCGACGACATCGCCGTCTGCGGCCTCGCCAAGCGTCTGGAGGAGGTCTGGGTGCCCGGGGAGGACGACCCCGTGGTCCTGCCCCGGACCAGCGAGGGCCTCTACCTGCTCCAGCGCGTCCGTGACGAGGCCCACCGGTTCGCGATCACCTACCAGCGCACCAAGCGCGCCAAGCGCTTCCGCGCGGGCCCGCTGGACGACGTGCCGGGTCTCGGCGAGACGCGCAAACAGGCGCTCGTCAAGCATTTCGGCTCGGTGAAGAAGCTGCGGTCGGCGACAATCGAGCAGATCCAGGAAGTGCCCGGGATAGGCCGGAAGACGGCCGAGACCATCGCTGTGGCCCTCGCCCAGGCGGCCCCGGCCGCACCCGCCGTGAACACGGCTACCGGAGAGATCATTGAGGACGAGGAACCCGACACGACGGGGGGTTCCTCGGGGGAGCCCGTGACCGCGGGCGCCCCGGACGAACGACGGGGGCAGGAGACATGACCGAGCACGACGCACAGCCCACAGCACAGCGAGATCAGGCGCACGGCGCCACGGGTGACGAAGTCGTCCGGCAGGACGTCGGCCGGGACGTCGACCGGCAGGACGCCGACCGGGACGCCGAGCCGCAGGGCATCGGCGGGGACGCCGAGCGGCAGGACGCCGGCCAGGACACGGGTCAGGACAACGGAGCACAGGTGAGTACGGGCAGCGAGACAGCCGGGGCCCCCGAGGCGGCCATCCCCGAGCTGGTGATCATCTCCGGCATGTCCGGGGCCGGCCGGTCCACGGCCGCGAAGTGTCTGGAGGACCTCGGCTGGTTCGTCGTGGACAACCTCCCGCCCGCCCTCATCCCCACCATGGTGGAGCTGGGCGCCCGCTCCCAGGGCAACGTGGCGCGGATCGCGGTCGTCGTCGACGTACGCGGCCGCCGCTTCTTCGACAATCTGCGCGAGTCCCTCGCCGACCTGGACACCCGGGGCGTCACCCGGCGCATCGTCTTCCTGGAGTCCTCCGACGAGGCCCTGGTCCGGCGCTTCGAGTCGGTGCGCCGCCCGCACCCGCTCCAGGGCGACGGCCGCATCGTGGACGGCATCGCCGCCGAGCGGGAGCTGCTGCGCGAGCTGCGTGGCGACGCCGACCTGGTGATCGACACCTCCAGCCTCAACGTGCACGAGCTGCGCGCCAAGATGGACGCCCAGTTCGCCGGCGAGGAGGAGCCCGAGCTGCGGGCCACCGTGATGTCCTTCGGCTTCAAGTACGGCCTCCCGGTCGACGCCGACCTGGTCGCGGACATGCGGTTCCTGCCCAACCCGCACTGGGTACCGGAGCTGCGCCCGTACACCGGTCTCAACGAGGAGGTCGCCGCCTACGTCTTCAACCAGCCCGGCGCGAAGGAGTTCCTCGACCGGTACGCCGAGCTGCTGCGGCTCATCGCCGCCGGGTACCGGCGCGAGGGCAAGCGGTACGTGACCATCGCCATCGGCTGTACAGGCGGCAAGCACCGGTCGGTCGCGATGTCGGAGAAGCTCGCCGCGCGCCTCGCGGCCGAGGGCGTGGAGACGGTGGTCGTGCACCGGGACATGGGACGGGAATGACGGAACGTACACCGCGGCTGAGCCGGTTGCGCCGCATGGTGCCCGACGCGCGCGCCGGCCGCCCGGTCGAGGTTCGCGGCGGCCGGCCCCGGCGACGCGGAGCCCAGCCCAAGGTGGTCGCGCTCGGCGGCGGCATGGGTCTGTCCGCGTCGCTCGCCGCGCTGCGCCGGATCACCGGTGATCTCACCGCCGTCGTCACCGTGGCCGACGACGGCGGCTCCAGCGGCCGGCTCCGGGACGAGCTGGGCGTGCTGCCGCCCGGCGACCTGCGCAAGGCGCTGGCCGCGCTGTGCGGCGACGACGACTGGGGCCAGACCTGGGCCCGGGTCATCCAGCACCGCTTCCAGTCCCAGGGTGACCTGCACGACCACGCGGTCGGCAACCTGCTGATCGTCGCCCTGTGGGAGCAGCTCGGCGACCACGTGCAGGCGCTGGACCTGGTCGGCAAGCTGCTCGGCGCGCACGGGCGCGTGCTGCCCATGTCGGCGGTGCCGCTGGAGCTGCAGGCCCTGGTCAAGGGACACGATCCGGAGCGGCCGGACGACGTGGACACGGTGCGCGGGCAGGCGACCGTCGCCCTGACGCCCGGCGAGGTGCAGTCGGTGCACCTCGTGCCCAACGACCCGCCGTCCGTCCCCGAGGCGGTGGCGGCGGTCCTGGACGCGGACTGGGTGGTGCTGGGTCCCGGCTCCTGGTTCTCCTCGGTCATCCCGCACCTGCTCGTCCCCGAGCTGCTGGACGCCCTCACGGAGACCAAGGCGCGCCGGGTGCTCTCGCTGAACCTGGCGCCGCAGCCGGGAGAAACCGAGGGCTTCTCCCCGCAGCGTCATTTGGAGGTTTTGGGGCGACACGCCCCTAAACTCGCCCTGGACGTGGTGCTGGCCGACGAGGCCGCCGTGCCCGACCGCGACTTGCTCACCGAGGCCGCCAAGCGGCTGGGAGCCGCGGTCGAGCTGGCCCCCGTGGCCCGGACCGACGGATCACCCCGGCACGATCCGGAGCTGTTGGCCGCCGCGTACGACCGTATTTTTCGGATGCATGGAAGGATCGGCCCATGGCGATGACGGCAGCGGTGAAGGACGAGATCTCCCGGCTCCCCGTCACCCGGACCTGCTGCAGGAAGGCGGAGGTCTCCGCCATTCTGCGGTTCGCCGGCGGCCTCCACCTGGTGAGCGGGCGCATCGTGATCGAGGCGGAGCTGGACACCGCGATGGCGGCGCGCCGGCTCAAACGGGACATCCTGGAGATCTTCGGGCACAGCTCCGAGCTGATCGTGATGGCGCCCGGCGGGCTGCGCCGCGGCTCCCGGTACGTCGTACGGGTCGTCGCGGGCGGTGACCAGCTGGCCCGGCAGACCGGTCTGGTCGACGGCCGGGGCCGTCCGATCCGCGGGCTGCCTCCGCAGGTGGTCTCCGGGGCCACCTGTGACGCGGAGGCGGCCTGGCGCGGGGCGTTCCTGGCGCACGGCTCGCTCACCGAGCCCGGTCGTTCCTCTTCGCTGGAGGTGACCTGCCCGGGTCCGGAGGCGGCGCTCGCGCTGGTCGGTGCCGCCCGCAGACTGTCGATCGCCGCGAAGGCGCGTGAGGTGCGCGGGGTGGACCGGGTCGTCGTCCGGGACGGTGACGCGATCGGTGCCCTGCTCACCCGGCTGGGTGCCCATGAGTCGGTGCTGGCCTGGGAGGAGCGCCGGATGCGCCGCGAGGTGCGGGCCACGGCCAACCGGCTGGCCAACTTCGACGACGCCAACCTGCGCCGTTCGGCCCGCGCCGCCGTGGCCGCCGGGGCCCGGGTCCAGCGTGCCCTGGAGATCCTCGGCGACGAGGTGCCCGAGCACCTGGCCGCCGCCGGCCGGCTGCGCATGGAGCACAAGCAGGCGTCCCTGGAGGAGTTGGGCGCGCTCGCCGACCCGCCGCTGACGAAGGACGCGGTCGCCGGCCGTATCCGCCGGCTGCTGGCGATGGCCGACAAGCGCGCCACCGACCTGGGCATCCCGGGCACGGAGGCCAATCTCAGCGAGGAGCTGGCCGAGAACCTGGCCGGCTGACCGGACGCGCGCCCCCTCGTTGCTGCCGCGATCCGGGGCCCGCGTCCCCTCGTTGCTGCAGCGATCCGGGGCCCGCGTCCCCTCGCCGCCGCCGCGATCCGGACCCACCCGCATCCCGTCGCCGCCGCCGCGATCCGGACCCGCGCCCCCTCGCCGCCGTGACCCAGACCAGCGTCCCCGCGCCGCCGCAGTCCGGACGCGCGTCGAACGGACCGCGACCGGCGTCCGGACCTGACTGGGACGGGCCGCGACCGGCGTTCGGACCAGCGTCCCCTCGCCGCGCCGTCCGGGCCCCTCGAACCGGCCGCCGCCGTAGTCCGGACGGCCCGTCAACTCGCCGGTGCCGTACTCCCATCGGGTGGTCGGCACCGGCGTTTGCGTGTCCGTGAGGCGCTCTTGACTCGATCATGGAGTGACATGAGCCTGGCAACCTGTTCGTCGCTGTGGCGGACCACCGCTAGGGGGGTTCATGAGACACAGAGCGAGATCGATCCTCGCTGTCGGCGCGCTTCTGATCGGCGGAGCGAGCCTCGCACCCATCGCCCGGGCACAGAACGGAAGTCCGGCGCCGACCGGGCCGGACGAGGTGAAGGTCTTCCGCGCCGAGGTCACCAAGAAGCAGGTACCCCTGCTGCTTGAGGCCGGCCAGGACGGTCACGAACTCGGTGAGCAGACGGCCGGGGGAGGCAGGACCCGGGTCGAGGTATACCTCACCGACAAGCAGGCCGCGCAGCTCCGCAAGCAGGGCGTCACCCTCACCGAGCACGCCCTGTCGGCCAAGGCGGAGGCGAGGGTCGAGGACGCGGCCCAGGGCGTGTTCCGCCCGTACAGCGGGAGCGGCGGACTCAGGGAGGAGATCCTGCGCACCGCCCGCGCCCATCCCGGCCTCACCAAGGTCGAGTCCATCGGCAGGACCGTCAAGGGCCAGGACATCCTCGCGCTCAAACTGACCAGGAACGCGAAGAAGTCCAGGGACGGCTCCAAGCCCGCCGTGCTGTACATGTCGAACCAGCACGCGCGCGAGTGGATCACGCCGGAAATGACCCGGCGTCTGATGCACTACTACCTGGACCGGTACACGAGCGACAAGCGGATCAGGAAGATCGTCGACTCCACGGAGCTGTGGTTCGTCCTCTCGGCCAACCCGGACGGTTACGACTACACCTTCAAGGACTCCGGCACCCGCCTGTGGCGCAAGAACCTGCGGGACGTCAACGGCGACGGCGCCATCAGCACGGGCGACGGAGTCGACCTCAACCGCAACTTCGCCTACAAGTGGGGCTACGACGACGAGGGTTCGTCCCCCAACCCCACCAGTCAGACCTACCGCGGCGCGAGCCCCGGCTCCGAGCCCGAGACCAAGGCCCTGGACGCCTTCGAGAAGCGCGTCCGCTTCACGTACGCCATCAACTACCACTCCGCCGCCGAACTCCTCCTCTACGGCGTCGGCTGGCAGGTGGCCACCCCGACCCCCGACGACGTCCTCTACAAGGCGCTGGCCGGCACCCCCGGCAACTCCGCCGTCCCGGGGTACCACCCGCAGGTCTCCTCGGAGCTGTACACCACCAACGGCGAGGCGGACGGCCACGCGGCGAACGTCAACGGGACGGCGATGTTCACCCCGGAGATGTCGACCTGCCAGACCGCGTCGGACCTGGTCCCGGACGACGCCTGGAAGAGCCAGGACTGCCAGTCGGTCTTCAACTTCCCCGACGACGAGAGGCTGATCCAGCAGGAGTTCGCCAAGAACGTCCCGTTCGCGCTCTCCGTCGCCGAGACCGCCGTACACCCCGACAAGCCGGTCTCATCGGTCGGCCTGAGCGCCGCCGACTTCACCCCGGCCGCGTTCTCCACGTCGTACGCGCGCGGCGCGGATCAGGAGGTCTCGGCCGTCGTCCGCAAGGCGGTCCGGGACAAGGAGCTCAAGTACCGCGTCAACGGCGGCCGTACGTTCACGCGGGCGCTCAGGCCGTGGAAGGGCGGGGAGACCTACGGCGGTGACGACAACCTCTACTTCGACGAGTACCGCGCCAAGGTGCGGCACGGTGAGCCGGGCGACAAGGTCGAGGTGTGGTTCAGCGGCCTGACCCGGGGCGGGAGGAAGGCCTCCAGCGAGCACTTCACCTACACCGTCGCCGAGCGCCCGAAGGCGGACACCCTCGTGGTCGCCGAGGAGGGCACCGCCGCCGCGCAGGCGCGGACCTACGTGGACGCGGTGAAGGCCGCCGGGCACCGCGCACTCGTGTGGGACGTGGCCACGCAGGGCGCCCCGGACGCGCTCGGCGTACTGAAGCACTTCCGGACGGTCGTGCACTACTCCGGCGCGAACGGCCCCGGCAACGCCACCCAGCTCCAGCTGCGTGCCTACCTCAACGAGGGCGGCAGGCTGATCGAGGCCGGCGAGCTGGCCGGCGGCAGCGTCGACCTCGGCGACGGCACCCTGTCGGACGACTTCAGCCAGTACTACCTGGGCGCCTACAGCCGTACGTCGACCAAGGGGGCCACGGGTTTCACCGGCACCGGCGCGCTCGACGGCGTCACCGGTGCGCTCGGCGACGCGCCCGGCAACCCGCTCGACAGGGCCGGTACCTACGGCGTCACCTCCGACGAGCTGCCGGTCGCGTCGTACCCGCAGTTCAAGAGCGCGGGCGCGGGCACCTTCGCCGGGACGGTCAACCCGTACGGGCCGTACGCGGGCTCCGCCATGGCCGCCGCCGTGCACACCGACGACGCCTACAAGCGCCTCACCCGCACCATCGACCTCACCGGTGTCAGCGCGGCCGACAAGCCGGCCCTGAGCGCACGCCTGCTGTGGGACACGGAGCCCGGCTACGACCACGCGGTGGTCGAGGCGCACACCGTGGGCGCCGACGACTGGACGACCCTGCCGGAGACCGGCGGCGCCACCAAGCCGGCCGTGCCGGAGGACTGCGGGGCCGGCTTCCTGATCGGTGAGCACCCGTGGCTGGAGCACTACCTGACGCTCTCGGGCAACACCTGCACCGCGACCGGCACGACCGGCTCCTGGCACAGCCTCACCGGCAGCTCCGGCGGCTGGCAGCAGGTGGGCTTCGACCTGAGCGCGTACGCCGGGAGGTCCGTCGAGGTCTCGATCAGCTACGTCACCGACCCCGGCACCGGCGGGCACGGTGTCCTCGTCGACGACGCCTCGTTGACCGTGGGCGGCGCGGCGAAGGAGACCGAGGGCTTCGAGTCGTCCCTGGGCGTTTGGAGGGTGGCCGGTCCGCCCGCCGGCAGCCCTGCGGTGCTGAAGGACTGGACGCGCACCGGAACCCTGTTCCAGACCTATGGAGCGGTCACCACGGACGACACCGTGCTGCTCGGTTTCGGGCTGGAACAGGTGCCGTCGGCCGCCGACCGGGCGGCCCTGCTGAAGAAGGCGTTCCGCTCGCTCGACAGGTGAGCGCGGCCCCCTCTCAACGGTGCACGGGCACGGCAGTCGACAGGTGAGCCGACCCGCTCACGAACGAGTGAAAACGGCGTCAACAGCGGGCGGCATTCCGTAACAAATACGGGTGAAGCCATTGTCGATCCCTGGTGGTCCGTACCCCTACTGGCGGGTACGGACTGCCTGCCCGTGTATGCGGCATCTCGATGTCACTCCGGGGCCCTCAGAGAGGTAGGGTCGGTGGTGGTCGGGGACATCCCAAACAGAGCTCGCCGGCACCGCATGGCCGGCGTACCAACGAGGAGATCGGTTCGTGACGATCCGCGTAGGCATCAACGGCTTCGGCCGCATCGGGCGTAACTACTTCCGCGCGCTGCTGGAGCAGGGGGCGGACATCGAGGTCGTGGCTGTCAACGACCTGGGTGACACCGCGACCACCGCGCACCTGCTCAAGTACGACACGATCCTGGGCCGCCTCAAGCAGGAGGTCTCCCACACCGCCGACACCATCACGGTCGACGGTCACACCATCAAGGTGCTGTCCGAGCGCAACCCGGCGGACATCCCCTGGGGCGAGCTGGGTGTCGACATCGTCATCGAGTCCACCGGCATCTTCACCAAGAAGGAAGACGCCGCGAAGCACATCGCCGGCGGCGCCAAGAAGGTCCTCATCTCGGCTCCGGCCAAGGACGAGGACATCACCATCGTGATGGGCGTCAACCAGGACAAGTACGACGCGGCCAACCACCACGTCATCTCCAACGCCTCCTGCACCACCAACTGTGTGGCGCCGATGGCGAAGGTCCTGGACGAGAACTTCGGCATCGTCAAGGGTCTGATGACCACGGTGCACGCGTACACGAACGACCAGCGGATCCTGGACTTCCCGCACAAGGACCTGCGCCGCGCCCGTGCCGCCGCCGAGAACATCATCCCGACCACCACCGGTGCCGCCAAGGCCACCGCCCTGGTCCTGCCCCAGCTCAAGGGCAAGCTGGACGGCATCGCCATGCGCGTCCCGGTCCCGACCGGCTCCGTCACCGACCTGGTCGTCGAGCTGGGCCGCGAGGTCACGAAGGAAGAGGTCAACGCCGCCTTCCAGAAGGCCGCCGAGGGCGAGCTGAAGGGCCTCCTCGACTACACCGAGGACCCGATCGTCTCCTCCGACATCGTCAACGCCCCGGCGTCCTGCACCTTCGACTCCTCCCTGACCATGGTTCAGGACGGCAAGAACGTGAAGGTCATCGGCTGGTACGACAACGAGTGGGGCTACTCCAACCGCCTCGTCGACCTCACGGTCTTCGTCGGCAACCAGCTCTGATCGCTGAAGCAGGACCTTTGAAGTGAGAGCAGGGCCCGTGCAGCGCACCGCCGCGCTGTCCGGGCCCTGCTCTCACGTACGGAACACGTCCTTTTACGATCAGGTGCACCACGAGCCCTCCTGTAGGAGTCCACTCCATGAAGACGATCGACGAACTTCTCGCCGACGGCGTCAGCGGTAAGCGGGTCTTCGTCCGCGCCGACCTCAATGTGCCGCTGTCCGACGGGACGATCACCGACGACGGCCGCATCCGCGCCGTCCTGCCCACCGTCAAGGCCCTCACGGACGCGGGCGCCAAGGTGGTCGTCGCCTCGCACCTGGGCCGCCCCAAGGGCGCCCCGGACCCCGCCTTCTCCCTCGCTCCGGCCGCCTCCCGCCTGGGTGAACTCCTCGGCTCCGCGGTGGCCTTCGCGACCGACACCGTCGGGCAGTCCGCGCAGGACACCGTCGCCGGTCTCGACGAGGGGCAGGTCGCCGTCCTGGAGAACCTGCGCTTCAACCCCGGCGAGACGTCCAAGGACGACGCCGAGCGCGGCGCCTTCGCCGACCAGCTCGCCGCCCTCGCCGACGTCTACGTCGGCGACGGCTTCGGCGCCGTGCACCGCAAGCACGCCTCCGTCTACGACCTGGCGAAGAAGCTGCCGCACTACGCCGGCCACCTCATCGCCACCGAGGTCGGCGTCCTGAAGAAGCTCACCGAGGACGTCCGGCGCCCCTACGTCGTCGCGCTCGGCGGCGCCAAGGTCTCCGACAAGCTCGCCGTCATCGACCAGCTGCTCGACAAGGCCGACCGCCTGCTCATCGGCGGCGGCATGGCCTACACCTTCCTCAAGGCCAAGGGCTACGAGGTCGGCATCTCCCTCCTCCAGGAGGACCAGGTGCCGGTCGTCACCGAGTACATGCGGCGCGCCGAGAAGCAGGGCGTGGAGCTGCTGCTCCCCGTCGACGTCGTGGTCTCCCGGACCTTCCCGGACCTGAAGACCAAGGCGCCCACCGAGAACACCGTGGTCGACGCGGACAAGATCCCCGCCGACCAGGAGGGCCTGGACATCGGCCCCGAGACCCGAGAGCTGTACGCCTCGAAGCTCGCCGACGCCGAGACCGTCTTCTGGAACGGTCCCATGGGCGTCTTCGAGCACCCCGACTACGCCGAGGGCACCAAGGCGGTCGCCCAGGCACTCGTCGACTCGAACGGGTTCACCGTCGTCGGCGGCGGTGACTCCGCCGCGGCCGTGCGTACGCTCGGCTTCGACGAGAACGCATTCGGCCACATCTCGACCGGTGGCGGCGCCTCCCTCGAATACCTCGAGGGCAAGACGCTCCCCGGCCTCGCCGCACTGGAGGACTGACCTCGATGAGCACGCGCACGCCGATCATGGCGGGCAACTGGAAGATGAACCTCAACCACCTGGAGGCCATCGCCCACGTCCAGAAGCTCGCCTTCGCCCTGGCCGACAAGGACTACGAGGCCGTCGAGGTCGCCGTCCTGCCCCCGTTCACCGACCTGCGCTCGGTGCAGACCCTGGTCGACGGCGACAAGCTGAAGATCAAGTACGGCGCCCAGGACATCTCCCAGCACGACTCCGGCGCCTACACCGGCGAGATCTCCGGCCCGATGCTGGCCAAGCTGAAGTGCACGTTCGTGGTCATCGGCCACTCCGAGCGCCGCCAGTACCACAACGAGACCGACGAGCTGGTCAACGCCAAGGTCAAGGCCGCCTTCAAGCACGGCCTCACCCCGATCCTGTGCGTCGGCGAGGAGCTGGACGTCCGCGAGGCGGGCAACCACGTCACCCACACCCTCACCCAGGTCGAGGGCGGTCTGAAGGACATCCCGGCCGAGCAGGCCGAGACCGTCGTGATCGCCTACGAGCCCGTGTGGGCCATCGGCACCGGCAAGGTCTGCGGCGCCGAGGACGCCCAGGAGGTCTGCGCCGCCGTCCGCGCCAAGGTCGCCGAGCTGTACTCGCAGGACGTGGCCGACAAGGTCCGCATCCAGTACGGCGGCTCCGTGAAGTCGGGCAACGTCGCCGAGATCATGGCCCAGAGCGACATCGACGGCGCCCTGGTCGGCGGTGCTTCGCTGGACGCCGACGAGTTCGTCAAGATCGTGCGTTTCCGCGACCAGTGACGCTGCCGTGAGTAGGCGGTAGCGGCGATACGTCGTACTCTTGCGGGGGCACAGCCGAGGTGCTGTGCCCCCGTCGTCCATCCGAATCCGAGGAAGTTGGTCCAGCCGTGGTTTTGGGGTTCTCGATCGCCCTGATCGTCTTCAGCCTGCTGCTGATGCTGCTGGTGCTGATGCACAAGGGAAAGGGCGGCGGCCTCTCCGACATGTTCGGTGGTGGCATGGCGTCGTCCGTCGGCGGCTCCTCGGTCGCCGAGCGCAACCTCGACCGGATCACGATCGTGGTCGGCCTGCTGTGGTTCGCCTGCATCATTGTCCTCGGCATGCTGATGAAGACGAACAGCTGACACCCGAATCGCACATTCCGCTCGTAAAGCCCCATGTTCGGTACGCGCTCCAGAGCGCGGCCTATCATGGGGCTTGCGTCTGGATATGGGGGGCCGGTAACTCCAATCACTGGACGCGCGTTGGGCCTTACGTAGACTGAGGCGCTCGCAGCGAAGCGAAACGCCGACTCACTTCGCGGCACCATCACGCAGGGAGTTACGACCGTGGCAAGTGGCAACGCGATCCGAGGAAGCCGGGTCGGGGCGGGGCCGATGGGCGAGGCCGAGCGCGGCGAGTCCGCGCCGCGTCTGCGCATCTCCTTCTGGTGCTCCAACGGGCACGAGACGCAGCCGAGCTTCGCCAGCGACGCGCAGGTTCCCGACACCTGGGACTGCCCGCGCTGCGGATTCCCGGCCGGCCAGGACCGGGACAACCCGCCGGACCCGCCGCGCACCGAGCCGTACAAGACGCACCTCGCGTACGTCCGGGAGCGGCGCAGCGACGCGGACGGCGAGGCGATCCTCGCCGAGGCGCTCGCCAAACTGAGGGGCGAGATCTAGGACTTGTCCGGCCGATCATGCCCGGAGCCAGATGACGAGGGTTGCGGCGGTCGCGGTCCCGAGGAAGACGTAACCGCGCTTGTCGTATCTG
>NZ_JBVKBI010000042.1:0-36675 GCF_055639035.1 Streptomyces sp. NPDC107654 | reverse complement strand
TTCATAGTGTTTCGGTGGTCATAGCGTGAGGGAAACGCCCGGTTACATTCCGAACCCGGAAGCTAAGCCTCACAGCGCCGATGGTACTGCAGGGGTGACCCTGTGGGAGAGTAGGACGCCGCCGAACTCCTTTTGAAGCTCCGGCTCTTGGGCACTGCCCAGGGGCCGGAGCTTTTTTGCGTTGAGGTAGGGTCAGGGAGCATTGTTCTCTCGTTTCGCACAGGAGGCCCCCGGGTGGAGGTCCAGGAGACCCGTGTCCAGACAGACCGGGTCCTCACCATCCCCAACATCCTCAGCATGGCGCGGCTCGTCGGCGTACCCGTCTTCCTGTGGTTGATCCTCAGGCCGGAGTTCGGCGGCCCGAAGAGCGATGGCTGGGCCCTCCTCGTGCTCGCGTTCAGCGGCGTCAGCGACTACCTGGACGGCAAGCTCGCCCGGCGCTGGAACCAGATCAGCAGCCTCGGCCGGCTGCTCGACCCCGCCGCGGACCGGCTCTACGTCCTCTCCACGCTGCTCGGGCTGACCTGGCGGGAGATCCTCCCGCTCTGGCTCACCGCCCTCCTGCTGGCCCGGGAGCTCGTTCTCCTGGTCATGGTGGGCATCCTCCGCCGGCACGGCTATCCGCCGCCGCAGGTGAACTTCCTGGGCAAGGCCGCCACGTTCAACCTCATGTACGCCTTCCCGCTCCTGCTCCTCAGCGACGGAAACGGATGGATCGCGTCACTCGCCGCAGTTTTCGGGTGGGCTTTCGCCGGATGGGGTACAACCCTCTATTGGTGGGCAGGAGTGCTCTACGTGGTACAAGTCCGCCGTCTGGTGCGCGTGGACGCCATGGCTGATTGAGCCCGTCTCTTGTCTGGACAAAGTCGTCCGATGGCCCGCCGCCGTGAAATGCGGGACACTTTGGACGGGTGAAGTCGGCTAGACAGTCATCTCTTTAGGAGGACGCTTCCGACATGAAGGCCGTCGTGATGGCCGGTGGCGAGGGCACACGCCTTCGCCCAATGACCTCCAGCATGCCCAAGCCGCTCCTGCCCGTGGCCAATCGGCCGATCATGGAGCATGTGCTGCGACTGCTCAAAAAGCACGGGCTCAACGAGACCGTGGTCACCGTGCAGTTCCTGGCGTCCCTTGTGAAGAACTACTTCGGCGACGGTGAAGAGCTCGGCATGGAGCTCACCTACGCCAACGAGGAGAAGCCACTCGGTACCGCCGGAAGCGTCAAGAACGCCGAGGAGGCGTTGAAGGACGACGCCTTCCTCGTCATCTCCGGCGACGCCCTGACCGACTTCGACCTCACCGAGCTGATCAATTTCCACAAGGAGAAGGGCGCGATGGTCACGGTCTGCCTGACCCGCGTGCCCAACCCGCTGGAGTTCGGCATCACCATCGTCGACGAGGAAGGCAAGGTCGAGCGCTTCCTGGAGAAGCCGACCTGGGGGCAGGTCTTCTCCGACACGGTGAACACGGGCATCTACGTCATGGAGCCCGAGGTCTTCAACTACGTCGAGGCCGACGTGCCCGTCGACTGGTCCGGCGATGTCTTCCCGCAGTTGATGAAGGAGGGCAAGCCGATCTACGGCTATGTCGCCGAGGGCTACTGGGAGGACGTCGGCACGCACGAGAGCTATGTGAAGGCCCAGGCGGACGTCCTCGAAGGCAAGGTCAACGTCGACATCGACGGCTTCGAGATCTCTCCGGGCGTGTGGGTGGCCGAAGGGGCCGAGGTGCACCCGGACGCCGTGCTGCGCGGGCCGCTGTACATCGGCGACTACGCGAAGGTCGAGGCCGGCGCCGAGATCCGGGAGCACACCGTCGTCGGCTCCAACGTCGTCGTCAAGAGCGGTGCCTTCCTGCACAAGGCCGTCGTGCACGACAACGTGTACATCGGACAGCACAGCAATCTGCGCGGCTGCGTCGTCGGCAAGAACACCGACATCATGCGGGCCGCCCGGATCGAGGACGGCGCGGTCATCGGTGACGAGTGCCTGATCGGTGAGGAATCGATCGTTCAGGGCAATGTCCGCGTGTACCCGTTCAAGACCATCGAGGCCGGTGCCTTCGTCAACACCTCGGTGATCTGGGAGTCGCGGGGGCAGGCGCACCTGTTCGGCGCTCGGGGCGTGTCGGGCATCCTGAACGTGGAGATCACACCGGAGCTGGCCGTACGGCTCGCGGGCGCCTACGCGACGACCCTGAAGAAGGGCTCCACGGTCACCACGGCCCGCGACCACTCCCGGGGTGCCCGGGCGCTCAAGCGGGCCGTGATCTCCGCACTCCAGGCCAGCGCCATCGACGTACGCGACCTGGAGAACGTGCCACTGCCCGTGGCCCGGCAGCAGACCGCGCGGGGAAGCGCCGGCGGCATCATGATCCGGACCTCGCCCGGTGTCCCGGACTCGGTCGACATCATGTTCTTCGACGGACAGGGCGCGGACCTCTCCCAGGGCAGCCAGCGCAAGCTGGACCGCGTGTTCGCCCGCCAGGAGTACCGGAGGGCGTTCCCCGGGGAGATCGGTGACCTGTACTTCCCGTCGAGCGTCTTCGACTCGTACACCGGTTCGCTGCTGCGGAACGTCGACACGACCGGGATAGCCGAGTCGGGGCTCAAGGTGGTCGTCGACGCCTCGAACGGCAGTGCCGGACTCGTGCTGCCCAGCCTGCTCGGCAAGCTCGGTGTGGACTCGCTGACCATCAACCCCGGTCTGGACGAGTCCCGGCCCACCGAGACGGCCGAGATGCGGCGGAAGGGGCTGGTGCGGCTCGGGGAGATCGTGGCGTCCTCGGGTGCCGCGTTCGGAGTGCGGTTCGACCCGGTCGGCGAGCGGCTGTCGCTCGTGGACGAGAAGGGCCGGATCATCGAGGACGACCGTGCGCTGCTGGTCATGCTGGACCTGGTGGCCGCCGAGCGGCGCAGCGGGCGGGTGGCGCTGCCGGTCACCACGACCCGGATCGCCGAGCAGGTGGCCGCGTACCACGGCACCCAGGTCGAGTGGACCACCACCTCACCCGACGACCTCACGCGCGTGGGGCGCGAGGAGGGCACCATCTTCGGTGGTGACGGCAAGGGCGGGTTCATCGTCCCCGAGTTCAGCGGCGTCTACGACGGCACGGCCGCCTTCGTACGCCTCATCGGCCTGGTGGCGCGGACGCAGCTCACGCTGAGCCAGATCGATGCCCGGATCCCGCGGGCGCACGTCCTCAAGCGGGACCTGGCGACGCCGTGGGCCGTCAAGGGTCTGGTGATGCGACGGGTGGTCGAGGCCGCTGGGGATCGCTTTGTCGACACGACCGACGGTGTGCGGGTCGTGGAGACCGACGGGCGCTGGGTGATGGTGCTGCCCGACCCGGCCGAGGCGGTCACGCATCTGTGGGCCGAGGGGCCCGACGACGCCTCCGCGCAGGCGCTGCTGGACGAGTGGGCGGCAGTCGTGGACAGCGCCGGCCGGTAACTTTGGGCGGCTGAGAACGGCAAAAGCCGCTGCACGCGCGCGTGCCGGACACGCGTCCCTCGGGGGGCCTGTCCGGCACGCCGGTGGGGCCGTTCGGAGGTACTGCTCGCGACATGCGACGATGTGCGGCATGCCGCAGCAACCCCCCGTTCGGAGCAGCCCGTCGCGGGCACAGCGCCCGGACGCCTCCATGTCGTTGATCACCAACGTCATGGACCACAGTCTCGACGACGGGTACGCCGAGGCCGCAGCCCGCAAGGAGTCCCAGGGCGAGGGTGGCCTGCCGAAGACGCTCCGGGCCAAGCTGGGCCTGGCGGCCGGTCTCGTCCTCGCGGCGCTGGTGGTGACGCTGGGGGCGGCGCAGGCGCGTGTGGCGGCGCCCGTCGTGGCCAAGGAGCGCCAGGAGCTGATCGACCGTGTCGACAAGGAGACCGCGGACGCGGACGAGCTGGAGGAAACGGTCGACTCACTGCGCGACGACGTCAGCGCGCGTCAGCGGGCGGCCCTGCGGTCGAGCGGTGGCGGTTCCGAGGCGGACCTGGTCGGCCTGCTCTCGGGTGCCACGGCGGTGCACGGGCCCGGAGTCAGGCTCGTCGTGAACGACGCCAAGGAGGCGAGCGGCGGCGGGGACGGTTCCAACCCCAGGGAGACGTCGGGCTTCTCCGACACCGGCCGGGTGCGGGACCGCGACATGCAGCGCGTGGTCAACGGACTGTGGGCCTCCGGGGCGGAGGCGATCTCCGTCAACGGGCAGCGGCTGACCGCCCTGTCCGCGATCAGGGCCGCGGGTGACGCGATACTGGTCGACAACAGGCCGCTGGTGCCGCCGTACACGGTGCTGGCGGTGGGGGACGGGCAGAGGTTGAGCACCAGGTTCCAGGACAGCGCCGACGGCCTGTACCTGCACGCCCTGGAAGAGAACTACGGCATCCGCGCCACCATCTCCACGGAGGGGGACGTCCGGCTGCCCGCCGCTCCCAGTGTGATCGTACGTACAGCACAGCCGAAGTCGGAGAAGACCGGGAAGGGCACATCGTGATCGCCGTACTGGGCCTCGTCGTGGGAGTCGTGGCCGGCCTGTTGGTCCGGCCCGAGGTTCCGGCGGTCGTCGAGCCTTATCTGCCGATCGCCGTCGTCGCGGCGCTGGACGCCGTCTTCGGCGGTCTGCGGGCCATGCTGGACGGCATCTTCGACGACAAGGTCTTCGTGGTGTCGTTCCTGTCGAACGTGGTCGTCGCCGCCCTCATCGTGTTCCTCGGCGACAAGTTGGGCGTGGGCGCGCAGCTGTCCACGGGCGTCGTCGTGGTCCTCGGTATCCGTATCTTCTCCAACGCCGCGGCGATCCGGCGGCACGTGTTCCGGGCGTGACACCGATGAATGAGCAGAACGACCGCAAGAACGACGGCGCCGACCACGACCACGGTGCCGACCGCAACGACGGCGCCGACCGTGATGCGCAGCAGGAGAACCGGCTGCGCAGGGAGCTGCCGGCCGAGGTGCCCGCGCCCGCGCCCGCGGCCGGGCGGCAGTCGGCCGAGGAGCAGCCCCAGCAGTCGCTGACGGGACGGCAGCGGCTCGTCAAGGGGCTGTGGCCGCCGCGTTTCACCCGTGCCCAACTCATCGTCGCGCTGCTCCTGTTCGGCCTCGGCTTCGGCCTCGCCGTACAGGTGGCGTCCAACAGTGACACCGACAGCGCGCTGCGCGGCGCGCGTCAGGAAGATCTTGTACGCATCCTCGATGAACTGGATGCGCGTACTCAGCGTCTTGAGGACGAGAAGCAGGGACTCGAAAAGCAGCGTCAGGAGCTGCAGACCAGCTCCGACCAGGCCGCCGAGGCGCGCCGGCAGACCGCCGAGAAGAAGAGGCAACTCGGCATCCTCGCGGGCACCGTGGCGGCGCAGGGTCCCGGCATCACGATGACGATCGAGGACACGAAGGGGACGGTCCAGGCGGACATGCTGCTCGACGCGATCCAGGAGTTGCGCGCGGCCGGCGCGGAGGCGATCCAGGTCAACGGGGTCCGGGTGGTCGCCGGCACCTACTTCACCGACTCCGGCAGGAGTGTGAGCGTCGACGGGAACAAGATCAACGCTCCCTATCGTTTCCAGGTCATCGGCAAGCCGCAGGACCTCGAACCGGCGCTGAACATCCCTGGAGGCGTGGTGCAGACCCTGGAGAAGGAGCAGGCCACGGTGACCGTGGAGCAGTCGGACAAGATCGTCGTGGACGCCTTGCGACAGGCGAAGCGGCCTGACTACGCTCGGTCGTCCTCCCAGTGAACGGGTGGTGCATGCGGGTCGTCCGGCAGGGGCATGAGGTTGCGGGGGGTCGGCGCACCGAAGAGGTGGTGCGTGGTGGAAACTGTTTGGCGGATACGGACGTTGTGAGAATGTCCGGCTCGGCCGGTGTAGGCAATCAGGGTTCGTCCTGCCCCACGGGCGGGTCTGTTTCGGTCAAGGGGAATCGCCCGTGAAGTTGTTTGCGAAGTTGTTCGGCAAGAGCGCGCGAGAGGGCAGGGACAACGCGACCGCCCGGCATCGCGCACAGCCTGACGCGGAGGGCCAGCGCCCGCTGTTCCGGGACCAGGTCGCTGGTCCGGCCGGTGACATTTCCGGAGGTCAGGGCGCGGCGTCAGTTGACCCTGCCCAGTCCGGCGGCATAGGTTTCGGGCAACCGTCAACCTCAGGTACGGGTGGAGGGTTTGCCTCCGGCCCGTACGCGTCCAATGCCCCGGCGGGGCAGCCGCGGCAGGAGGATCCGTCGATGTCGGTCCTGGTGTGTACGAGGTGCGGTAACCGGAATGCGGAGAACGCCCGGTTCTGCTCCCACTGCGGGGCGCCGTTGCGCCCCGGGGTGGCGCCCGAGCGGGCCTCCGAGACGACGTCCACCATCTCGATCTCCGGCCTGGAGGCGTACGACTCCGAGGCCACCGGCCAGACGCCGCTGCCGATGCTCTCCCCGGAGGCGCAGGCCGCGGTGGACGCGCTGCCGCTGGGATCGGCGCTGCTGGTGGTGCGTCGCGGTCCGAACTCGGGCAGCCGCTTCCTGCTGGACAGCGACCTCACGACGGCCGGCCGTCACCCGCAGAGCGACATCTTCCTGGACGACGTGACGGTCTCCCGGCGGCACGTGGAGTTCCGGCGTTCCCCCGACGGCTCCTTCACGGTGGCCGACGTGGGCAGCCTGAACGGCACGTACGTCAACCGGGAGCGCATCGACCAGGTCGCTCTGTCGAACGGTGACGAGGTGCAGATCGGCAAGTACCGGCTGGTGTTCTACGCGAGCCGGCAGGGCATCTGACCCACCCCCGGACTGACGTCCGGGGGAACCCTCCAGGGAAGGTCCATGCTTCAAACACCGAGCGGCGGTGCCGGAAGCGGTACCGCCGCCAGGGACAGTGGGCTGATGAGCATCGGCACGGTGCTGAACGTGCTGCGCGACGAGTTCCCCGAAGTCACCATCTCCAAGATCCGTTTCCTGGAGTCGGAGGGCCTCATCGAGCCGCAGCGGACCCCGTCGGGGTACCGCAAGTTCAGCCCCGGCGACGTCCAGCGCCTCGCTCACGTCCTGCGGATGCAGCGGGACCACTACCTGCCGCTCAAGGTGATCCGGGAGCACCTGGACGCCATGGAGCGCGGTGAGGCCGTGGCGCTGCCCGTGGTCGGGCGCCAGCGCACCGGGGACGACATGCCGGTGCCCGTGGAGGGTCCCACCGTGGCCAGGGTCGGCCGGGCGGAGCTGCTGGCCGCGGCGGACATCGACGAGGCGGACCTGAAGGAGTGGGAGTCCTACGGGCTCCTCGCTCCCCTGGAGGACGGGGCGTACGACGCCGAGGCCGTGACCGTGGCCTCGCTCATCGCCGAGCTGGGCCGGTTCGGGATCGAACCGCGTCACCTCCGGGTGATGAAGGCCGCCGCCGACCGTGAGGCGGGGCTGGTCGACCAGGTGGTGGCCCCGCTCAGGCGCCACCGCAACCCGCAGACCAGGGCGCACGCCGAGGCCCGTACGAGGGAGCTGGCGGCCCTCACGGTGAATCTGCACGCGGCCCTGGTGCAGACCGCTCTGGGCGTGCGGCTGCCCTGACGGCGGAGGGCCCCGGAGAGGCCGGATCGGGCACCTGTTCCCGGCCCGACTACCCAAACGTCCCGGGCACGGCCTAGGGTTGCTGTGTGAACGAGCTCGATGTCGTAGGTGTCCGGGTCGAAATGCCCTCCAACCAGCCGATCGTGCTCCTGCGCGAAGTGGGGGGCGACCGTTACCTCCCCATCTGGATCGGACCGGGGGAGGCGACGGCGATCGCCTTCGCCCAGCAGGGCATGGCCCCCGCGCGGCCGCTGACCCACGACCTGTTCAAGGACGTGCTGGAGGCCGTCGGCCAGGAGCTGACCGAAGTGCGCATCACCGATCTGCGGGAAGGCGTCTTCTACGCGGAGCTGGTGTTCGCCAGCGGGGTCGAGGTCAGTGCCCGCCCCTCCGATGCCATAGCGCTGGCTCTGCGCACCGGAACGCCGATCTACGGCAGCGACACGGTGCTGGACGACGCGGGCATCGCCATCCCGGACGAGCAGGAGGACGAGGTGGAGAAGTTCCGCGAGTTCCTCGACCAGATCTCGCCCGAGGACTTCGGCACCAGCAGCCAGTGAGACCGGGGCCCACCCCGTCGGCTCCGGGCTTCCGCCGGGGCGGGTGCCTCGCGCGGCCCGCGCACCGGCAATTGCCGCCGGCCAGTGAGAGCGTCCTCCGGGACCCCGTCAGGGCATTCGGCTAGCCTTTCCCCGCGGTGGGACACGGGAAACCACTCCTAGGGTGATTATCACTCGGCGTGCCGAGTGTGGCGATCGTTGACGCACCCCTGGTGACTGCCTACCGTCGAGAAGGCAGGTCAAGGACGGAGGTCGGCGTGAGAACCAGCGGCGACGGTACGGCTGGGGGTGCCCCCGGACGCAGTTTCGGGGAGAGCGGTCCGTACCCGCCCCCGAGCCCGCGGCCGCGCTCAGGCGGGGTTCACCCCCATCCTGGCAGCGCGGTCGATCACGCTCCGCAGCTGCCGACGGCGGTGCCGAACGGCGGAGGGGTGGCGGCCATGACGTCCGAACAGATCGGTTACCGCGGGCCCACGGCCTGCGCGGCGGCCGGCATCACGTATCGGCAGCTCGACTACTGGGCCCGCACCGGCCTGGTCGAGCCCAGTGTGCGGCCCGCCTACGGATCGGGAACGCAGCGGCTGTACAGCTTCCGGGACGTCGTCGTCCTGAAGATCGTGAAGCGGTTCCTGGACACCGGGGTGTCGCTGCAGAACATCCGCACGGCCGTCCAGCACCTCAGGGAACGCGGTTTCCGTGACCTGGAGCGGATGACCCTGATGAGCGACGGTGCCACCGTGTACGAGTGCACCTCGCCGGACGAGGTCCACGCCCTGCTCCAGGGCGGACAGGGCATCTTCGGGATCGCCGTCGGCGTGGTGTGGGGGGACGTGGAAAGCGCGCTCTCACAGCTGCACGGCGAGCGCATCGACACCGGCGAGACCCTCGTCGGGCAGAACCCCGCGGACGAGCTGGCGCGGCGCCGCAACCGGGCGGTCTGACCGCGGGGCGCCCTGGTCGGGCGCTTCTGCACCACCGCATTGTCAGTGCCGTGGTGCAGCATCGGAGATGTGAGAAACGCGCCCACGATCCTGCATCTCGACATGGATGCCTTCTTCGCCTCGGTGGAGCAGGCGTCCAAGCCGAGCCTGCGCGGGAAGGCGGTCGTGGTGGGCGGGCTCGGACCGCGCGGTGTGGTGGCCACCGCGTCGTACGAGGCACGGGTGTTCGGGGTCCACTCGGCGATGCCGATGGCGCAGGCCCGCCGGCTGGCGCCGAACGCCGCCTATCTGGTGCCGCGCTTCAGTCTGTACCGGGCGATCAGCGAGCAGGTGATGGCGCTGCTGCGGGAGCTGTCACCGCTGGTGGAGCCGCTGAGCCTGGACGAGGCGTTCGTGGACCTGGAGGCCGGGGGAGCGGCCCGGGACGAGGAGTCGGCGCGGCGGGCCGGCGAGAAGCTGCGCGCGGACATCCGGGCGGTCACGGGTCTCACCGGTTCCGTGGGGCTCGCCGCCTCGAAGATGCTGGCGAAGATCGCCTCCGAGCAGGCCAAGCCGGACGGCCTGGTGCTGATCGAGCCGGGCACGGAGCGGGCGCTGCTGGCGCCGATGTCGGTGCGCACCCTGCCGGGGGTCGGGCCGGCCACCGGTGACCATCTGCGCCGAGCGGGGATCACCACGGTGGAGGAGCTGGCGGAGGCCGGCGAGGACGAGCTGGTCCGGCTGCTCGGCAAGGCGCACGGGCACGCGCTGTACGCCATGGCCCTGGCCCGGGACGAGCGGCCCGTGGTGGCCGAGCGGGAGACCAAGTCGGTGTCGGTGGAGGACACGTACGACGTGGACATCCACGACCGGCTGCGGGTGGGCCTGGAGGTGCAGCGGCTGGCCGACCGGTGCGTACGGCGGCTGCGCGAGGCCGGGCTGTCCGGGCGGACCATCGTGCTGAAGGTGCGGCGGTACGACTTCTCGACGCTGACCCGCTCCGAGACGCTCCGAGGGCCTACGGACGACCCCGCGGTGATCCGTGAGGCGGCGGCGCGGCTGCTGGACTCCGTGGACACCACGGGCGGGGTGCGGCTGCTCGGGGTGGGGGTGTCCGGGCTCGCCGACTACACGCAGGAGGACCTGTTCGCGCAGGCCCTGCCCTCGCGGGCCGCCGAGGCGCCGCAGGAGGCCGTCGCCGAGACGGTGGCGGTGCGGGTGGAGACCGTCGAACGGCAGTGGCGGGCCGGGCAGGATGTGCGGCACGCGGAGTTCGGGCACGGGTGGGTGCAGGGGAGCGGGCTGGGACGGGTGACCGTGCGGTTCGAGACACCCCGGTCCGAGCCGGGCCGGGTACGGACGTTCTTCGTGGACGATCCGGCGCTGGAGGGTGCCGATCCGCTGCCGTTGGTCCGCGACGTGGCGGCTCAGGCCTCCTCCGAGCCCGCCAGCTTGCCGAAGTCGTGGTCCGGGACCCTGGGGGGTGAGGCCACGTCGAGGCCGTAGTGGTGGTAGAGCTGGAGTTCCTGCTCGGGGGAGAGGTGGCGGCCGACTCCGAAGTCGGGGGCGTCCTTGATCAGGGCGCGCTCGAAGGGGACGTGCAGGGTGCCGTCGACCAGTTCGCTGGGCTCCAGGGGTACGAAGGCGTCCCGGGAGAACAGGCCGGTGCGTATGGCCGCCCACTCGGGCACACCGGTGGCGTCGTCCAGGTACACCTCGTCGATGGTGCCGATCTTGGTGCCATTGCGGTCGAACGCCTTGCGGCCGATCAGGTTGCGCGGATCGATGTCGGTCTGCACGGTCCCTCTCCCTCCACGTGGTCGCAACTCATCCGTAAGCACAACGAAAGAGCACATTCACGGAGGCGGCCACTCGAAGCCTCCGGCGTTGACCTCGCTGGTACGCTGACAGCGGCTGCTGACCCCGTGCGGGAGAGTCCTCCGACCACGTCGGAGGCGCCGAAGGAGCAACTCCTCCCCGGAATCTCTCAGGCCCACGTACCGCACGGACGAGGTCACTCTGGAAAGCAGGGCGGATGTCGACGGCTTCCGCCCTCACCGACGGTGAAAGCCGGCGTCCCCGGGCGCCCGGTGAAGCTCTCAGGTTGAGATGACAGAGGGGGAGGCCGTCGGGGTATCCGTACCGGGGTGCCCCTCGAAGGTCGCGTCAGACCCAGGAGGCCTCCGCAATGACCGCCCATCGCACTCCGCTCTCCGAGCTCGAAGCGGGCATCCCGTTCGAGCAGCGCCACATCGGCCCCGACCAGGAGGCGCGGGCCAAGATGCTCGCGCAGGTCGGGTACGGTTCGCTCGACGAGCTGACCGCCGCCGCGGTCCCGGACGTGATCAAGAACGCCGAGGCCCTGCACCTGCCGGGCGCCCGCACCGAGGCCGAGGTGCTCGCCGAGCTGCGTTCGCTCGCCGACCGCAACCAGGTCCTCGGTTCCATGATCGGCCTGGGCTACCACGGCACCTTCACGCCGCCGGTCATCCTGCGCAACGTCATGGAGAACCCCGCCTGGTACACGGCGTACACGCCGTACCAGCCGGAGATCTCCCAGGGCCGTCTGGAGGCCCTGCTGAACTTCCAGACGATGGTCGCCGAACTCACCGGCCTGCCCACGTCCGGCGCCTCCCTCCTGGACGAGGGCACCGCGGCCGCCGAGGCGATGGCGCTGTCCCGGCGCATGGGCAGGAACAAGAAGGGCCTTTTCCTGGTCGACGCGGACGCGCTGCCGCAGACCATCGCGGTGATCGAGACCCGAGCCGAGCCGACCGGCGTCGAGGTCGTCGTCGCCGACCTCAGCGAGGGCATCCCGGCGGAGATCGCCGAGCGCGAGATCAACGGTGTGCTGATCCAGTACCCGGGCGCCTCCGGTGCCGTACGCGACCTCAAGCCGGTGATCGACCAGGCGCACGAGCTGGGCGCCCTCGTCACCGTCGCCGCCGACCTGCTCGCGCTGACCCTGCTGACCTCGCCGGGCGAGCTGGGCGCGGACATCGCCGTCGGCACCACCCAGCGCTTCGGTGTGCCGATGGGCTTCGGCGGCCCGCACGCCGGCTACATGGCCGTGCACGAGAAGTTCGCCCGCAGCCTCCCCGGCCGCCTCGTCGGCGTCTCCGTCGACGCCGACGGCAACAAGGCGTACCGGCTCGCGCTGCAGACCCGTGAGCAGCACATCCGCCGCGAGAAGGCCACCAGCAACATCTGCACCGCGCAGGTGCTGCTCGCCGTGATGGCCGGCATGTACGCCGTCTACCACGGCCCGGAGGGTCTGAGGACCATCGCGCGGCGTACGCACCGCTACGCCACGATCCTCGCCGAGGGCCTGAAGGCCGGGGGCGTGGAGATCGTCCACGGTGCCTTCTTCGACACCGTCACCGCGCGCGTGCCCGGCAAGGCCGCCGAGGTCGTCGCCGCCGCCCGGGACAACGGCGTCAACCTGCGCCTTGTGGACGCCGACCACGTCTCGGCAGCCTGCGACGAGACCACCAACCGGGCCCAGCTGGAGGCCGTACTCGCCGCCTTCGGTGTCGCGGGCGACATCGAGGCGCTGGACGCCACCGCCGGGGACACCCTCCCCGAGGCGCTGCTGCGCACCGACGACTACCTCACCCACCCGGTCTTCCACGAGCACCGTTCCGAGACCGCGATGCTGCGCTACCTGCGCAGGCTGGCCGACCGCGACTACGCGCTCGACCGCGGCATGATCCCGCTGGGCTCCTGCACCATGAAGCTCAACGCGACCACCGAGATGGAGCCGGTCACCTGGCCCGAGTTCGGGCAGCTGCACCCCTTCGCACCCGCCGAGCAGGCCGAGGGCTACCTCACGCTCATCCGTGAGCTGGAGGAACGTCTCGCCGAGGTCACCGGCTACGACAAGGTCTCGCTCCAGCCGAACGCCGGTTCGCAGGGTGAGCTGGCCGGTCTGCTCGCCGTGCGCGGCTACCACCGGGCCAACGGTGACGCGCAGCGCACGGTCTGCCTCATCCCGTCCTCCGCGCACGGCACCAACGCGGCCAGCGCCGTGATGGCCGGCATGAAGGTCGTCGTCGTCAAGACCGCCGATGACGGCGAGATCGACGTCGAGGACCTGCGCGCCAAGATCGAGCAGTACCGCGACGAGCTGGCGGTGCTGATGATCACCTACCCGTCGACGCACGGGGTGTTCGAGGAGCACGTCGCCGACATCTGCGCCCGGGTCCACGAGGCGGGCGGCCAGGTGTACGTCGACGGCGCCAACCTCAACGCCCTGGTCGGACTGGCCAAGCCGGGCCACTTCGGCGGTGACGTCTCCCACCTGAACCTGCACAAGACCTTCTGCATCCCGCACGGCGGCGGCGGTCCGGGCGTCGGCCCGGTCGCGGTCCGCTCGCACCTGGCGCCGTACCTGCCGAACCACCCCCTCCAGCCGGAGGCCGGCCCGGAGACGGGCGTGGGCCCGATCTCGGCGGCTCCCTGGGGCAGCGCGGGCATCCTGCCGATCTCGTGGGCGTACGTCCGTCTGATGGGCGGCGAGGGTCTGAAGCGGGCCACGCAGGTGGCCGTGCTCTCCGCGAACTACATCGCCAAGCGCCTGGAGCCGCACTACCCGGTGCTCTACACCGGCCCCGGCGGCCTCGTCGCGCACGAGTGCATCATCGACCTGCGCCCGCTGACCAAGGCGACCGGCGTCAGCGTGGACGACGTGGCCAAGCGCCTGATCGACTACGGCTTCCACGCGCCGACCATGTCCTTCCCGGTGGCCGGCACGCTGATGATCGAGCCGACCGAGTCGGAGGACCTGACCGAGCTGGACCGTTTCTGCGAGGCGATGATCGCCATCCGCGCGGAGATCGAGAAGGTCGGCTCCGGCGAGTGGTCCGCCGAGGACAACCCGCTGGCCAACGCCCCGCACACCGCCGCCGCGCTCGGCGGTGAGTGGACGCACGCCTACAGCCGCGACGAGGCAGTCTTCCCGGCCGGGGTCTCGGCCGCCGACAAGTACTGGCCGCCGGTGCGCCGCATCGACCAGGCCTTCGGTGACCGCAACCTGGTGTGCTCCTGCCCGCCGCTGGACGCGTACGAGGACTGAGTGAGCCGTGGGTGAGGGCCCCGTCCGGACGACGTCCGGGCGGGGCCCTTCGTATGTGGTTGTGGTTGTGGCGGGTGTCGGCGTGCCGGGTGCCGGGTGGCAGTCGTCAGGTGGCAGTTGTCGGGGGTCGGGCATCAGGACGTGGCCAGGGCGACCTCTGTCGACTTGATCAGGGCGATCACCGGGGTGCCCTCGGCGAGGTCCAGGTCGGCGGCGGACTCCCGGGTGATGGCCGCGGTCAGCCGGCCGCCCTCGATGTCGATCCGCACGGTGGCCATGGCACCGCCGGTGGACAGGTGGGTGACGGTGCCGGGCAGCTGGTTGCGGATCGAGACACGGTGGACCGGGGCGGTGGCCAGGGACACCTCGGTGGACTTCACCAGGGCGCGGACCGTGGCGCCCTCCGACAGGGCGAGGTCCCGGGCAGCCTCCAGGGTGATGGCCGCGGTGAGGTCCTGGCCGCCGGTCAGGCGGATCTTCACGGTGGCCATGACCTCGCCGGAGTGCACCTCGGTGACGGTGCCGGGGAGCTGGTTGCGGATGCTCAGGGTCATGGGCACCCACCGTAGAGCGCCGGTCCGCTCAGGCCGGGTATGCGTGGGTCTGCGTCGCCTTGACCGTCGCCCAGACCGGTGCACCCGGGTGCAGGTCCAGTTCGGCGGCGGCGACGGTCGTCAGGTCCGCCGCGAGCGGCAGCTCGCCGGTGAGGTCGGCGCGGATCTGGTCGCCGTGCGTCTCCAGTCCGGCGACCTCGCAGCGCCACAGGTTGCGGGCGCTGGCCCCGGAGGGTCGGTCCCGGAACAGGGTGACGGCGGACGGCGGGAACGCCACGAAGACCGGTCCGGACAGCTCCTCCGTGGTCGTGATCGCGGGCCCCGCGTCGAGCCGTACCGTGTGGCCGGCGGCTCGACCCCGGTAGAGGTTGAGGCCGACGAGCTGGGCGATGTAGTCCGTGCGCGGGTGGCGGGCGATGTCGGCGGGGGTGCCTTCCTGGACGACCCGGCCGTGCTCGATGACCACCAGCCGGTCCGCGAGCACCATGGCGTCCAGCGGATCGTGGGTGACCAGGACCGAGACCGCCTCGAACGCGGCCAGGTGGCGGCGGAGCTGGGCGCGGACCTCCAGGCGGGTACGGGCGTCCAGGGCCGCCAGGGGTTCGTCCAGGAGCAGCAGCCGGGGGTGGGTGGCCAGGGCGCGGGCGAGGGCCACGCGCTGGGCCTGGCCGCCGGAGAGGCGGCGGGGCTTGGCGCCGGCGTGGTCGGCCAGGCCCATCCGCTCCAGCCAGGCCGCCGCACGGGAGCGGGCCTCCGCCTTGCTCGCGCCGCGGCAGCGGGGGCCGAAGGCGACGTTGTCCAGGGCGGTCAGATGGGGGAAGAGGAGGTAGTCCTGGAAGACGACGCCGACCGGGCGGGACTCCGGGGGAATGTCCGTCAGGGGGGTGCCGTCCAAGTGCAGGTGGCCGGCCGTGAGGGGGGTGAGGCCGGCGAGGGCACGGAGGGCGGTGGTCTTGCCGGCGCCGTTGGGGCCGAGGAGGGCGAGGACGTCGCCCGGGCCGGCGGTCAGGGTGACGTCCAGGTGGAAGGTGCCTCTGTCGACGATCAGGTGGGCGTCGAGGGCGGGGGGGTGGGGGTGGGGGTGGGGGTGCCTGTGCGTCGGCGGGTGCGGGGGTGTGGTCGGGTGCGGGGGTGTGGCCGGGTGCCGGCCTTCGGGCGGATGAGGGTTCCCACCTGCACCACCCGTGCGGCTTTCGTCGTCGGGTGCGGGTGGCCCCTGTGGGGGCTGAGCGTTGTCGGCTGGTGCTGGTGCTGGTGCGGGCTTAGGTGCCGGGGCCGGTGCGGCTGCTGCGGGTGCCGCGTGCGTGGGTGCGGCTGGCGCCTTGGCGGGGGCGGTGGGGGCGCCCGGTACGGCTGAGGACTTGGAGGCCTCGGTAGGGGCGCCGGGTGTGGCTGGGGGCACGCTGCGGTTGGTGGGGACGCCGGGTGTGACTGAGGCCGCGTTGGGGTTGGCGGCATTGGTGGCTGAGGCCTCGGTGGGGTTGGTCGCGTCGGTCGGCCTGACTGAGGGCTCGGCGGTCTCGGTGGGGACGCCGGGTGTGGCTGGGGGCTCGCTGTGGTCGGTGGCGCCGGGTGCAGCCGAGGTCCGAGGGGTGTTGGTGCGGTCGGCGGGTGGGGCTGGGGGACGGGTGGGGCTGGTGCCGGTGGGGGTTGCCTGGCTGTCCGACGAGGGCGCGGCGTGGGACGTCGGCGGCTCGGGGTTGGTCGGGTGGGGAGTTGTCATGATGTCGTCGTCATCCAGCGGTCCCTGAGGCCTGCCAGGACCGCGATCGATACGGCCAGCAGGACCAGGCTGAGGGCGATGGCGGCCTCGGGGTCGTTCTGGAGGGCGAGGTAGACCGCGAGGGGCATGGTCTGGGTGCGGCCGGGGAAGTTGCCCGCGAAGGTGATCGTCGCGCCGAACTCGCCGAGTGCACGGGCCCACGCCAGGACGGCGCCGGCCGCGATGCCGGGGGCGATGAGGGGCAGGGTGACCCGGCGGAACGCGGTGAAGCGGGACGCGCCGAGCGTGGTGGCCGCCTCCTCGTACCGCGGGTCGGCGGCGCGCAGGGTGCCCTCGACGCTGATGACCAGGAAGGGCATCGCGACGAACGCCTCCGCGATCACCACCCCGGTCGTGGTGAACGGCAGGGTGATCCCGAACCAGGAGTCGAGCCACCTGCCGATGACGCCGTTGCGGCCCAGGGCGAGGAGCAGGGCCACACCGCCGACGACCGGCGGGAGCACCAGCGGGAGGGTGACCAGGGCCCGTACCAGGCCGCGGCCGGGGAACTGCGTACGTGCCAGCAGCCAGGCCAGAGGGACGCCGAGGACGAGGCTGACGGCGGTCGCCGCGGTCGCGGTGACCAGGGACAGCCGCAGCGCCTGCCACACCTCGGCGCTGGTCAGCTGGTCCGGCAGGCTGCGCCAGGGCGCGCGGACCAGCAGCGCGAGCAGCGGCAGCAGCAGGAACGCCAGGGCGAGCAGGCCCGGCAGCAGCAACGGCAACGGCACCCCGCGCCGGCCCCCCGTGCCGGCGCGGCGGCGCCGCGTCCGGTCCGTGCGGGGACCGGTCGCGGCGCCGGGCTTGTCGAGCGGGGTCACGGCTTGAGGAACCCGGCCTCGCTCAGCACCTTCTGGCCCTTGGCGGAACGCACGAGGGCGATGAACGCCTTGGCGGTCTCGGCGTTGGGCGCGTCCTTCAGCAGGGCGATCGGGTAGTCGTTGACCGCGTCGGCGGACTCCGGGAACTCCACGCCCTCCACCTTGCCACCGGCGGCCTTCACATCGGTCTTGTAGACGACCGCGGCGTCCGCCTCCTTCAGCTGCACCTTGTTCAGCGCCGCCTTGACGTCCTGCTCGTAGGAGACCGGGGTCAGCTTCAGCCCGGCGGCGTCCAGGGCCTTCTGCGCGGCGGCGCCGCAGGGCACGCTCTTGTCGCACAGGACGACCTTGAGGCCGGACTTGGTGAGGTCCTTCAGGGAGGCCACCTTGTCGGGGTTGCCCGGCAGGGTGGCTATCTCCAGCTGGTTGCGGACGAAGGTGGCCGGCGTGCCGGTCGCGTCGCCCCTGTCCGTCACGATCTTCATCGTCTTGGGACTGGCGGCGGCGAAGACGTCCGCGGGGGCACCGCCGGTGATGCTGGCGGCGAGGGTGTCGCTGCCGCCGAAGTTGAAGCTGACCTTGGTGCCGGGGTGCTCGGTCTCGAACTCCCTGCCCAGGGTCGTGAAGCTCTCCTTCAGGGAGGCGGCCGCGAACACGGTGACCGTGCCGGACGGCTTGGGGGACGCGGACGCGTCCGACGCGCCGGTCTTCTTGGCGTCCGATGAGGAGGAGCAGGCGCTGAGGGCCATCAGGGCGGCGGCTCCCGCACCGGCCAGCTTCAGCATCCGCCGGGTCCGGCGCACGGAACGGGTCATCACGGATCTACTCCTAGGGTTCTGTCGGACAGCTGTCGCGCCCCTGGTACGGCCGGGTGTCGGCCGTGCCGCGATGATACTGCCGCATCTGCCAGGTGTAAGTCTCCTGTTGCTTCGCATGAGCCGGGAAGTAGTGGCGTGTGGCTCGCATGTGCGTTTGTACGGTGCTCTCGTTCCGGGGGGGCACGTCGAACGCCGCTGTGCCGGGGCGCGGCGAGCGGTGAGGGCGAGGGGTGGGGTGAGGAGTGAGTGGTGAGCGCGTCGGGTCAGGTGCGGTCGATGTGCACGTTCGTGGACTTCACGCGGGCGGTGGCCTCCATGCCGACCTCCAGGCCCAGTTCCTCCACGGCCTCCCGGGTCAGCAGCGACACGAGTCGGTGCGGGCCCGCCTGGATCTCCACCTGGGCGGCGACGTCGCCGAGCTTGATCGCGGTGACGATGCCGGGGAAGGCGTTGCGGACCGAGGTGTGCGAGGCCTCCTCCTCGGCGCCGCCCGCCTTGGCCAGTTCCACCGAGAACGCGGCGAGGTCCCTGCCGTCGACGAGCCGCCGCCCGGACTCGTCGCGGTGGGTGGTCACCCGGCCGGCGTCGGCCCAGCGGCGGGCGGTGTCCGGGCTGACGCCGAGCAGGCGCGCGGCCTGGCCGATGGTGTAGGACTGCATGCCGGTCACGATAGGGCCACCCGCCGGGAACCGGGGTCGTGGGGTGTGCTGTGCCTCAGCCCGTGTGGACCCGCGGCCGGCGGTCCCGGTCCGGTTCGGCCTCGCGCAGCACCTCGCGGGTGACCGGGGCGACCTCGCCCTGGCCGAAGAGGAAGAAGCGGAGGAAGTTGGCGAACGGGTTGCCCTCGGTCCACTCGAAGTAGATGTGCGGGGTGCGGCCCGTGACGTCACGGACGTGCAGCAGCAGCGCGGCGAGGGCGTTCGGGATGGATGCGGACTCCAGCGTCAGCACCCGGTAGCGCTCGTGCAGCACCTCGCCGCGCACCGTCAGGCTCGCCTCGAACTCGGACGGGTCGGTGACCGTGACCTCGACGAAGACGAAGTCCTCCTCCTCCGGCATGTCGTTGTCGGTGCGGATCTGGTCGATCTTGTCGCGGTACTCGGCCTTGTCGCGGTGGCCCGGCTCATTGGCGATGAACCGCATCTTCCGGCTGGCCATGTCCCGGATGAAGCGTTCCGCCATCGGGTCGAGCGACACACTGGTCACGCGCAGCTCGAAGGCGCGGGCCAGCCGGGACAGCAGCGAGACGAGGATGATGCCCGCGATGAAGCAGGCGCCGATCTTCACGCCGTCCGGGCGCTCGATGACGTTGACGACGGTGGTGTAGAGGAACACCGCCGAGATCACGGCGAAGGCGATGGTCCAGCCGCGCTGCCCCGCCTTGCGCGCGGCGATGGTCACCGCGATGGCGGCGGAGCTGATCAGCACCAGCACACCGGTGGCGTAGGCGCCGCCCTGCTTGTCGACGTTGGCGTCGAAGATCCAGGTCACCAGGAAGGCGATCAGGGTGAAGACGATGACCATCGGGCGCACGGCGCGCGCCCAGTGCGGGGCCATGCCGTAGCGGGGCAGGTAGCGCGGCATCAGGTTGAGCAGGCCGGCCATGGCGGAGGCGCCCGCGAACCACAGGATGGCGATGGTCGAGACGTCGTACGCCGTGCCGAAGGCGTTGCCGAGGTACTCGTGGGCGAGGTAGGCGAGCGCGCGGCCGTTGGCGTCGCCGCCCGTCCTGAACTCCTTCTCCGGGATCAGCAGCGTGGTGATGAAGCTGGTCGTGATCAGGAAGCAGCTCATGATGAGCGCGGCGGTGGTCAGGAGCTTCTTGGTGTCGCGTATCCGGCCCCTGGGGTGTTCCTCCGTGTCGTCCGGGTCGCCCTGGACGTGCGGCATCACGGCGACACCGGTCTCGAAGCCGGACAGGCCGAGGGCGAGCTTCGGGAAGACGATGAGCGCCACGCCGATCATCACGAGGACGTTCCCGTGCTCCGTGGTCAGCGCGCTGCTCCAGTCGGTGATCACGTGCCCGGCGGTGACGACGTGCCACAGGCCGGTGACCACGACGACGACGTTGAGGGCGAGGTACACGCCGACCAGGGCGACCGCCACTCCGACGGCCTCCAGGAAGCCCTTGAGGAAGACCGCGCCGAGCAGCGCCACGAGGAACAACGTGATCAGCATCTGCTTGCCCTGCAGGGCCTCGGTCAGATGCGGGTTCTCCACGAGGTGGGTGGAGGCGTCGGCGGCGGAGAGCGTGATGGTGATCAGGAAGTCGGTCGCCGCGAAGCCCAGCAGGGTGAGCACGAAGAGCTTGCCCTGCCAGAACGACAGCAGGCGCTCCAGCATCGCGATGGAGCCCTCGCCGCGCGGACTCTCGTCGGCCACCCGGCGGTAGACCGGCAGAGCGCCGGCCAGGGTGACGACGACCAGCACGATGGTCGCGACCGGCGAGAGCAGGCCGGCCGCCAGGGCCGCGATGCCGGGCTGGTAGCCGAGGGTGGAGAAGTAGTCGACACCGGTCAGGCACATCACCCGCCACCAGCGCTGGCCCTGGTGCGGGGGTTCCGGCTCGGCGTGCGGTCCGGTGTGGCCACCGCCCTTGCCCATGTCGGACAGTCCCTCCAGCATCCAGGCGCGCAGGCGGCTGGTGCTGGGAGGGCGCTCGGTCGTGACCATCGGCGTGCTCCAGAGATGCGGGCTCAGATGTTGTCGGCCATCACGCGGATGGCGGCACCAGCGTAAGCAGAGCGTGACGCTCGGGCCCGTGGATCAGGGGTCGGGAGGCGTCAATCTTGCGTTAAGAATGACGCCCGAGTGACGTGGCCGCAGGGAGAAGGGGAGGCCGGGAGCGGTGGGCCGGCGCCCGGCCGGGCGCGTGGGTGCGGGTGGGGCCGGCCGGGCGGCGGCCACCGAGCGTCACTCCAGGCCGGACGCCCGGAACACACCGAGGGCGGTCTCGCGGTCCACGCGGCGGGCCAGGCGGTGCAGGGCGTCCGTGCCGCAGCGCAGGGTGCCGGCCGCCTCGGAGACGCGGGCGCCCTCGGCGAGGCGGTACCACAGCGCCGGATTGCGGATCAGGACCTCCGGGTCGATCTCGACCCGGTTGCCGCGGGTGTCGCGCAGCACCAGGCGCTGGGTGACACCGTCCAGCGGGCGCACCGAGGCCAGCAGGTCGGTACGGACCCGGCGGGTGCGCAGCCACGGCAGACGACGGGTGGCCAGCCAGCCGGGGCCGGCCGACACACGGACCGGGAACAGGACGAGGAGCAGCAGCACCGCCAGCAGAAGCCATAGGGCCCCACGCCACCAGGTCAGTCCGCCGGCCGTCCAGTCGACGCCCAGCAGCAGGCCCAGCAGGGCGCCGGCGCAGCGGACCGAACGGCGCACGTCCTCGGTCCAGTCGCGGTCGTACACCGCGGTCCCGGCGCCGGACGGGTGCGAGCCGGCCGTCTGGGGGCGGGTGTCGTCGCGGTACTCCATAGGAGAAACGGTAGTCCGACGGCAGCCGTCGGCGCGCTGCCTTGACGGCATTCTGACGGGCGGGCGGCGCTTCCCCGCCTGGTGTCTTCCGGGCCTTGGCACCCCCGGCTTTCGGGCTCCCGGCTCTCGGGTCCCGGCTCCCGGCTCCCGGGGGTACGACTCCCGGGGCTACGGCTCCCGGCTCCCGGGCCCCCGGCCCCGGCTCGGCCCCCGCCGTCGGCCGTAACCGGAGGGGCCGCAGACGCGTCCCCGTCACAACCCCCGTCCCCGTCACAACCCCGTCCCCTTCAGAATGCCGTCCCCGTCACAACCCCCGCGTGTCGATCCGCAGGTGCCAGGTGTTGCGGCGGTGGACGGACAGCAGGTCGGACTCCAGGGGGGACGGCGGGACCGCGAGGACCGGGCAGTGGGCGTGGGTCAGGCAGTGGCGGGAGACCCGGCCGGAGAAGGCCCGCTGCAGCCCGCGCCGGCCCGCGCCCACGACCAGGACGTCGTCGTCCCGGTTCGCCGTGGCCACCAGGGCCCGGCCCGGGGCGCCGCGGACGACGAGCGCGTGCATCGGCACGCCGGGGCCCTCCGCGCCGAAGATCTCGTCGAGCACCGAGGCCAGCCGCTGCCTGGCCAGCCGCTGCCACTCCGCGACCAGCAGACCGGGGGCGGGGCCGCGCCGGGCGGCGGGGTCGCCGCCCGGGGGTTCCCAGGCCAGCACCGGCCACAGTTCGGCTCCCAGCCGGCGGGCCAGCGCGGCGGCCCGGCGCAGGGCCGTGACGCTGTTGAGGGAGCCGCTCACACCGACCACCACCCGCGCGACCGCCGGGGTGTGGTTACCGGACATGACTCCACCGTTCCGGCCGGGCAGTGGCGGGGTGCGGCTCCCGACGGGTGCCCGGCTGCGAGGTCCTCGCTCCTTCCTCCCATCCCACTCCCGTACCGGCGATCCGACCAGCCGGACGGCCCGCGCCGCTCGCCGACTCCGCCCCCGCCACGGGATCCGGCGACGCGGGGATCCTCTGCGGCCGGTTCGACTCGTGGGAAGCACTGCGCCAGCGGTCCGCTACGGTGCGCGGTCATGTCCGGACACACGTCGGGGCCGGTGCACACCGGGTGCGTGCGGGCCGGCCCCTCAGGTCACTGTGCCGCGTTCAGGCGGCGGTCATCACCTGACCCGCACCCAGCGGGCGGTGCGGGGCGATGATGCGGCCGTCCGGCAGCAGCTCACCGGTGTCCTCGAAGAGCAGGACGCCGTTGCACAGCAGGCTCCACCCCTGCTCCGGGTGGTGCGCCACGAGGCGGGCGGACTCCCGGTCGGCGGATTCGGCTGTCGGGCACGGTGTCTGGTGCTGGCACATGGGCGGGATCTTTCGCTCTGACGTGATCATGTCCGTCCCCCGTGAATGAAGAGTCGGTCGGGACCCAGTGTTGTCCTCTGGGCGTGATTCCGCAGGGATTTCGCGGCACCGCTTCTCACAGGTTCAGGACGCGTCACCCGCCCGGACGGTTCAGCCCAAGTGCACTGTCCCTTCGGGTGGTTCTCGGTGGCCGGATGGGACTAGTCCCGGTGGTCCAGCCGTGGAGGCGCAGGAGCGGGCAGACGCCGTGGCGTCGTGGAAGTGCGGAGACGTGGAGGTGGAGAGGCGTAGAGCACACGCGTACCCCGCTTCCCTTCGGGGCAGCGGGGTACGCGTGCGGAGGTCAGGCGGGTGAGCCGAGGACCGGCGAGCCGAGCAGTGGGAGAGGAGTCGCGCGATGGGTCAGCACCGGAAGCAACTCGGCGACCCGGAACGGGCGGTGTGCCGAGATGCCGGGCGGTGCCGGCGCCAGCGGAACCAGCAGGTCGGTGGCGGCCGGATGGCCCCCGGACCCGTCGCCGGAGCAGTCGCCGTGCAGCCAGAGCGTGAGCATGTAGAGACCGGGTACGGAGAGCAGGCGCGCCTGGTACGGCTGTTGCAGCGTCTCCGCCTGCTGCAGGGCACGCTCGGTGGAGGCGACGTAGGGGCCCTCGAAGAAGTGCGAGAAGGCCCAGCCGTCGGGAGTGAGCATGGTCTCGGCCGCGGCCACCGCGCGGTCGCCGCACCGGATCAGGAAGCGCCAGCCGGTCAGCCTCGTCGCGGACAGGCCTTGCGCGGTGATCCGGTCCAGGACGTGGACGGGCAGCGGGAGTTCGGGTGTCGCGGGACCCTGCGCGGCACGCAGGGAGGGAGTACGGGCCTCACGGACCGCGGTCGGGGAGCCGAGAGCGGTGAGGACGGAGCGCAGGGCAGGCGCGGGGGCAGGAGGAACGTGCAGGGGCATGTGGGTCGCCTCTCAGTCGACAGGCGCGGCGGCGCGAGGAGGGTGGGGCGGACGGCGCTGTCTGCTCACGGAAGGCCGGAGAGGTGGGGGCCCGTGTCGGTGTGAAAGAGAGTGCGGCTCGGTCTGCCGCCCGTCAACCGTGACGACAGGAACACCGCGGAAACCAGCACCGAGGGCGCCAACCTTGTGCCTTGCGGACGAAGTTTATACGACGCGTGTTCGGCCGGTGTTTCAGCTAACGGATTCCGGTCGACCCGGCAAGATAGAATTACGCCGCCGATTTGCGGAAATCATCCCGATTTCCGGAGCGGCCCCCCGCCGCTGACCTCGGCCTACGCACCGGTAACGGTCGGCCGAATGTCGTCGGCGTTTTTCACGAGGCAACGGGGGCACCCGGTGGACGCCCTGCGGCATGCCTCGTGAATGTGCCGCCGGGAACATTCAGAAAGAGTAGCGGGCGAGGAGCCCGCGCGGGACGTTATCGATCGCTTCCGCTGGGCATCATCCCTCCTGACCCGGGAGCCCGGCGGCCGGATCGTCGGCCCGCCCGTCCGAGGAGGGACAGTTCGATGGGGGAGAAGGTCGTGGCAGGGCAGTTCGACCTGTCCGATCGCCAGCGATACCGCGAAAAGCTCCAGAAGTGCCTGACGGGGCTTGAGCGGCTGCTGCGCGAGAAGCGATTCGATCGCCCCAAGAACCTCATGGGAGTGGAGATCGAACTGAATCTCGCGGGCTCCGACGGCATGCCGAGAATGTTGAACGGGCAGGTACTGGAGCGCATCGCGAGTCGCGATTTCCAAACAGAACTCGCCATGTTCAACCTGGAAGTCAACATAGCCCCACACCGATTGGGTGGCCGGGTATTCGATCAGCTCGCGGAGGAACTGCGCACCTCGCTCGCCTACGCCGACCGGAAGGCCTCGGAGGTGGACGCGGGCATCGTGATGGTCGGTATTCTGCCCACCCTCGGCCGGGACGACCTGGTCTCCTCCAACCTCTCCGAGGTCGACCGCTACACCCTCCTCAACGACCAGATCGTCGCCGCGCGCGGAGAGGACTTCCGGCTCGACATCGACGGCGTGGAGCACCTCGTCTGCACCTCGAAGTCGATCGTGCCCGAGGCCGCGTGCACCTCCGTGCAGCTGCACCTCCAGGTCACCCCCGACCGCTTCGCCGACGTGTGGAACGCGGCGCAGGCGGCCAGCGCCGCGCAGATCGCGGTGGGCGCCAACTCGCCGTTCCTCTTCGGGCACGAGCTGTGGCGCGAGTCCCGGCCCCCGCTGTTCCTGCAGTCCACCGACACCCGGCCGCCCGAGCTCCAGGCGCAGGGTGTACGGCCGCGCACCTGGTTCGGCGAGCGGTGGATCTCCTCCGCGTACGACCTGTTCGAGGAGAACCTGCGCTACTTCCCGGCCCTGCTGCCGCTGTGCGACGACGAGGAGCCGCTGGAGGTCATCGAGGCCGGCGGGGTGCCGAAGCTCGCCGAGCTCGTCCTGCACAACGGCACGATCTACCGGTGGAACCGGCCGGTGTACGACATCGCGGACGGCGTCCCGCACCTGCGCGTGGAGAACCGGGTGCTGCCGGCCGGTCCGACCATCACCGACGTGATCGCCAACTCGGCCTTCTACTACGGCCTCGTCCGCGCCCTCGCCGAGGAGTCCCGGCCGGTGTGGACACGGCTGCCGTTCGCCGCTGCGGAGGCGAACTTCGACGCGGCCTGCCGTTACGGCATCGACGCCCGCTTCGTCTGGCCCCGGCGGGGACGCTACGGCGGCACGAGCGAGGTCGACGCGGTCACGCTGGTCCGCGACGAGCTGCTGCCGCTCGCGGCGGCCGGGCTGGACGCGTGGGGAGTGGAGGCCGCCGACCGCGACCTCTACCTGGGCGTGATCGAGGAACGCTGCCGGCGCCGGGTCAACGGGGCGTCCTGGCAGGCGGCCACCTTCCACCGGGCACTGGAGCGGGGGCTGTCCCGGGAGGCGGCCCTCGCGGCGACGACGCGGCGGTACGCCGAGCTGATGCATGGAGGAGAGCCGGTGCACACGTGGCCGGTGGGCTTGCCGGAGCCGGCATCGCTGGGGTGAGGGTGCCGGGATCCGTGGGGTGAGGGGAGCCGCCGCCGCTTCGCGACGGCGCTCAGCTCCACGGTGCGGACCGGCGGTCCGTACGGCGCTCAGCCCGCCGCCGGCTCCCCACAGCCCAGGGGCCGCGTTCCTCCGGCCCGGCGGTCCGGGGGTGAGGCGCCGGGCTCGATGGATGCCGTCCGGATGGACGCCCGGTCCCGGTGCGCGGCGGTCGTCAGTCGGTGCCGTCAGGACGGGGCGCCGGGGGTCGGTGGGTGTCGGGAGGCTGTGGCGCTGGGCTTCGCGGGCCGGCGCGCGCTCGCCGCGGTTCCTTCTGCGATCCTTGCCACGCGAAGGTGGGTCATGGGCCCGTGAGGTCGCTGGAGGCAGGGGTGCAGGTGGAGGCTGGGTCGGTGGCTGAGTCCTCGGTGGGGGAGCGCGGGCGGCGGGTCCTGCGGGACGAGACGCTGCTCGTGCTGGGGCTCTCGCTCGGGGCGAGCGGGGTGTCCGCGCTGATCAGCTTCATCGGCTCGGTCACCAAGCCGGGCGGCCTCAAGGACCAGGCGGCCACCCTCAACGCCTCGGCCGCGCCCGGCCGCCCCTGGCTGGACCTGGCCTGGCAGCTCTTCGGCATCGCCACCGCGCTGATCCCCGTGGCACTCGTCGCCCACCTGCTGCTGCGCGAGGGCACGAGCCTGCGCACCCTCGGCTTCGACCGCACCCGGCCCTGGCCCGACCTGGCCCGCGGCGCCGGTGTCGCGGCGGTGATCGGCAGCACCGGCATCGCCTTCTACCTCGCCGCCCGCGGCCTCGGCTTCAACCTCACCGTCGTCCCCGAGGCACTGCCGGACGTCTGGTGGAAGTACCCGGTGCTGATCCTCTCCGCGCTGCAGAACGCGATCCTCGAAGAGGTGATCGTCGTCGGCTATCTGCTGCGCCGGCTCGGTCAGTCGGGCTGGGCCCCGGGGACCGCGCTGGTCGCCAGCGCGGTCCTGCGCGGCTCCTACCACCTCTACCAGGGCATCGGCGGCTTCCTCGGCAACATGGTCATGGGCGTGGTCTTCGTCCTCCTCTACCGTCGCTGGGGCCGGGTCGGTCCGCTGGTCGTCGCGCACTCCCTGCTCGACATCGGCGCCTTCGTCGGCTACGCCCTCCTCGCCGGCAAGGTGGGCTGGCTGCCGACCGCCTAGACGGCCCTCAGGCGCGCAGCTCGCCCTCGATGACCGTCACCGCGCGGCCGGTGAGCAGGGTGCGCTCGCCCCGCAGACCGGTGCGGACCAGCCCGGTACGGCGGGAGGCCTGGAGCCCGGTGAGGTCGTCGCGGCCGAGCCGGGGCGACCAGTACGGTGCGAGCGCGGTGTGGGCGCTGCCGGTGACAGGGTCCTCGTCGATGCCGACGTTCGGGAAGAAGCAGCGGGAGACGAAGTCGTAGCCGCGGGCCGGGTCGTCGGCGCGGGCGGTGGCGATGGCGCCCCGGGAGGAGTAGGCGCCCAGGGCGCGGTGGTCGGGGGAAAGGCCGAGGACGGTCTTCTCGTCGGCCAGCTCCACCAGCAGGTCGCCGACGTTCGGGCCGGTGTCGAAGACGGCGACCGGCTCCGCGCCCAGCGCCTCGGCGACCCCGGCCGGAACGTCGACCGGGGTGAGCGGGGCGGTCGGGAAGTCGAGGGTGACCGAGCCGTCCGCGGCGGGCGTGGCGATCAGCACACCGCTGCGGGTGGCGAACCGCACCGGGCCCTCGTGCGCGCCGGTGGTGTGCAGGACGTGGGCTGTCGCGAGGGTGGCGTGCCCGCACATCGCGACCTCGGCGACGGGCGTGAACCAGCGCAGCGCCCAGTCCGCCTCGCCGCCCTCGGGCAGCCGGTGCGCGAACGCCGTCTCGGCGTGGTTGACCTCCATGGCGACGTTCTGGAGCCAGTCGTCGTCCGGGAAGACGTCGTCGAGGAGCAGGACTCCGGCCGGGTTGCCGGCGAAGGGGCGGTCGGTGAAGGCGTCCACGATTCGAATGCGCATGACGCCGACGCTAGCGGTCGCGGCGGCCACCGGACCAAGGCCAATCCGCGAGTGCCGGACTGATTCGCGAGTGCCGGACTGATCACGACTGTCGGCCTGATTCACGAGCGCCGGACGGACTCCCGGCCGGCCGTGGTGGCGCGGACCCGCAGCCGCGGGGCGAGTTGGACGATGCCGAACGACACCTCCACGGGCAGGAAGCGCCACGGCACCCGCGGTCCGCCGTGGGCCGGCGCGTTGGCCTGCTACAGGTGAGCGCGGGCCTGCCGCGTCACCTCCGGCCGACAGCAGGCGGTGGACCAGCGTGTAGGTCCAGGGGATCCCGAAGCCGGGGGTGTGACGATCAGGTCGTACCAGCCGCCGGTTCGGACGACGCGCGGGCAGGCGGGGGCGGCAGGGTGCACCTCCTGGGAAGGGCTCGCCCGGGCACCGCTCACGCTGGAAGCGGAGTGCGTTCCGAGGTCAACTCGACCGAGCCGTGAGGGTGTCAATCGCATCGGAGAGCTGGCGGCGCGTACCGGGGTGTCCAAGGACACGCTGCGTTTCCTCGAGAAGACCGGCCTGATCGAGGGCGACCGGCTGCCCGACGGCTACCGCGACCTCCCGCCGGAGACGGTGGTGTGGCTGCCGTACGTGCGCACCGCGCAGACGCTCGGGTTCACCCTTGCCGAATCGCCCGCATGGAGCCCAGTTGCGGGACGCGCCGGACGGTGCCGAGGCCCTGTCGGCCCGGTTCCGGAACAAGATCCGCGTCGTCGACGAGCGCATGGCCGCACTGGCGGTCCTCCGCGTCGACCTCACGGCCCGCGTCGGCACGGGCTGTCCCCTGCGCCCGGCGAACCGGACCGGCTGAGTCCAGGGCCGGCTTGAGACAGCCGCGTCGGCTCGGTCGGAGATGACCGCATCACCGGCTGTCAGTCGCGGGGACCTCTACGGCACCGTCACCGCATCAAGCGATCCGGTCTGCTCTCCGACCCGGCGGATCGCCTCCAGCGGGTAAGGAGTCTCCCGGTTCTCCTCCCGGAGCGTGCGGAAGAAGTCCCACATCACCGCGGCGAGCGGCGCGTGGCGAGTGATGATCGCCGCGGCCGCCTCCGGGATTCCCGTGGGACGCTCCCCCTCGGCACACGCGCGCACCAGCGCGAGGCGCTCGTCCCACCCGTATCCGTACAGGGTAGTGATCAGCCAGTACACCAGGTACGAGGCCGTGTAGCAGTGGTCGTGGCTCCGGTGCCGGTCGTGGAAGGCGGCCTCGGCCCGGGACAGGTCGAAGCGGGAGGAGAGCGCGAGGCCGTAGTCCGCGAAGTACAGGCGGCGGCCGTCGGTCAGGATGTTCTCGAAGTGGGCGTCGAAGTGCAGCAGCCCCCGGGCGCTCATGAACGAGGTGCCGGCTCGCAACTCGCCGTCGACCATGGCGCAGGCCTGCCCGGCCGCCTCGTCACCGGCCCCGGTCTGAACGCTCAACCAGTCGTGCAGGTTCTGCGGGATGTACTCCAGGAACAGCATGAGACTCGCCGTGGACCGCCGCAGAGCCTCGATCCGGCGGCGTACGCCCGGTCCCCCTCCCCAGTACGCGGCGACTCGTTCGGCGTCGGCCAGCTCCTCGGGAAGTGGCCGGCCAGGCCCTGGTACGACCCGCCAGTGGTACATCAGCGGGAAACCCTCGTAGTCGCCCGCGATCACCCAGTTCGTCGTCATGGTCTGCACGGCCAGCTCCCGCCAGGCTCCGAACCCCGGGCTGCCGATCGTGCCGATGCCGTACTGGCAGAAGGAAGGCACTCCGAACAGATTCGCGGTGGAGTGGACGTTCTCCGGCCGTCGTTCCAGATCGGTCAGGGGTACCTGCTTGACGAAGACCGGGGTCCCGTCGACTTCCAGCCGTACCGTCCTCCCGCCGATGCCGGAACCCACCGGAGTGGCTCCGTCCACGAGTTCACGCAGTCTGCGATCACTGCAGAGCGCCAGCGACGTGGACACGGCACCGTGGGCCGCCAGACGAGCACCGCGGGACATGTCAGCGCTCTTCACCTGTGCCTCCAGTCGGGCGCCCGCCTGTCGTGCGGCCCCTTCGACGAACACCCCGGCAGGAGCTCTTCGCGCCCTCTCCTGCCGAGGGCGATGATCCGCTCCTCGTCTCGCCGACACAAGGGGCTTGTCATGCGATCGGTTCCGATATATCGTTGAGCCATCGCGAACGATACGCGATGTAGATGCGACAGATCAGCGATGGAATGGAGTGATCGCGATGCGTACCCACGGATTCGAGCGTGGACATCGGCACGAGGGCCCCGGCCGGCGGGGCATGGGCGGCTTCGGCGGTTTCGAGGGGCGGCGGGCCGCCTTCGGTCCCTTCGGGCCGGGTGGGCCGGGGTTCGGCCCCGGCGGGCCCGGATTCGGCCCGGGCCCCTGGGGGCCGCGCGGGCGAGGAGGTCCGCGCGGGCGGGCGCGGCGAGGTGATGTGCGCGCCTCGATCCTGGCCCTGCTCAAGGACCGGCCCATGCACGGCTACGAGATGATCCAGGAGATCGCCGAACGCAGCGGCGGCGCCTGGAAGCCCAGCCCCGGCTCGGTCTACCCCACCCTCCAGCTGCTGGAGGACGAGGGGCTGATCGCCAGCGAGAGCGAGGGCGGCAAGAAGCTGTTCTCGCTGACCGAGAGCGGGCGGGCCGCCGTCGAGGAGGTGGCGGACGCTCCCTGGGAGGAGGCCTCGCGCGGGGTCGACTGGGAGGCCCTCGGTGAGATCCGCCAGGCCGGCTTCGGCCTGATGGAGGCCTTCGGCCAGGTCTGGAAGACCGGCAGCAAGGAACAGCGCGAGAAGGCGCTGGCCGTCGTCAATGACGCCCGCAAGAAGCTGTACCTCATCCTCGCCGACGAGCACTGAGCCCGTCGGCGGGTGCCGTCGCCCCCGCGACGGCCCGGGCGCCCCGCGCGTTGACGCGTGCGGGGCGCCTTCGTGTGTCCGGGCGCAGGCCACCGGGCCGTCGACGCGTGTCCGGCGCAGGCCACCGGGCCGTCGACGCGTGTCCGGACGCAGGCGACCAGGCCGTCCACGCGTGTCCGGCTCAGGCCACCAGGCCGTCCAGCTTGCGCAGCGACTCGTGCAGGGCGGCCGTCGCCGAGTCCTTGAGCCTGCCCGCCATCAGCGACACCGCGGCGCCGGTGAACTCGCCGTCGATCCGTACCGTCGTCGCGTCCCCGTCCGGCGTCAGGGTGTAGCGGGTGGCGACGGTCACCGCCATCGGGCCCTTGCCGCGGATGGCGAACACCCGGGCCGGCTCCAGTTCCTCGATGGTCCAGTCGACCTCCGCCGGGAAACCCATCAGCTTCATGTTCTCCTGGAACGTGCCGCCCACGGCGAGCGTCCGCGGACCGCCCTGGGGGAAGCCGGTATGCGTCGCGTTCCACGCCCCGTACGACGGCCAGTCGGTGAGCTGGGCCCACACCTTCTCGGCCGGCGCCTGGATGCGTGCCTCCGCGCTGACTTCGGCCATGCGACCACCCCTTCGGATCGGGCGTATCGGGCTACGGTGTCGCGGAACGTAGCGGCGGGGGCGCGAACATTCAATACTGATGGAGCGTCAGGAACGCGCTGAGGGGGAAGGCCGTTCCCGCGTGGGATCGGTCGGATCTCCTCCGTAAGGATGAGATCCGGGTCGGCGATGTCCACTCGGCGTGGGACGCGAAAATGGTTCCCCTCGTGGATGCCCCGTCCCGTCGCGGCTGATGAGGTAGGGGATGTGCAACCCCGTACAGCCCCTCGGACCGCCCAGGACGGAGCGGTTCCGCACCCGGACGGCGCTGCCGGGCTCGACGCCGAGCTGGCAGCGGTGATCGCCGGTGCCCGCCGCCGGGCCGTGCGGGACGGGGACCGGCACACCGACACCGCCCATCTCCTCCACGCCCTGCTGGAACACGACCCCGAAGTCCGCGCCGCCGTCGGCGGACCGCAACGGCTCGCCCGCCTCCTCGGCTACCTCGTACAGCGCAGCATCGGCTACGGCCTGCGCTGGCAGGCCGGCGTGGAGGACTCCGGTGCGGTGCCCGTCGTACCCGCGCCGGCCGCTCCCGCCGATCCCGCGGGCGGGGGCGGAGACGGCTGGTCCCCCGCCGCGGCCGCCGCGCTCGCGGACGCGGCGGCCCGCGCCCGGAGTCGGGGCGCGCCCCGGGTCGGCGGCACCGACCTGCTCGCGGCGCTCGCCGCGGACCCGCGGTCCCGGGCCGTCGAGGTGCTCGAACGGGCCGGCATCCCCGCGAGCGAGCTGTCGGCGCGGATCGAGGCGGGAGCCGGCGATCACGCCGACGACGGCGCGGCCTGCTGACCGTCCGTGCCGTCCGTACTTCCAGCGGTCCACCAGCTGAGACAGGTGTCACCAGGGATGACGCTCCTGTCGGCACCTGTCATCATGTGCCGGTGCATACGTCTGTGAGCAGTCACCACAGCCCCGGCAAGGGCGCCGGGCTCGGTCTCGCGATCGTGTCGGCGCTGGCCTTCGGCGGGTCCGGAGTGGCCGCCAAGCCGTTGATCGAGGCGGGTCTCGAACCGCTGCACGTGGTGTGGTTGCGGGTGGCGGGCGCCGCCCTGGTGATGCTGCCGCTGGCGGTACGGCACCGGGACCTGCCGCGCCGCCGGCCCGCGCTGCTCGCCGGGTTCGGGCTGCTCGCCGTCGCCGGTGTCCAGGCCTGCTACTTCGCCGCGCTGTCCCGCATCCCGGTCGGCGTGGCCCTGCTCGTCGAGTACCTGGCCCCCGCCCTGGTGCTGGGCTGGGTGCGGTTCGTGCAGCGGCGGCCCGTCACCCGTGCCGCCGCGCTCGGCGTGGTCCTCGCGGCGGGCGGCCTCGCCTGTGTGGTCGAGGTCTGGTCCGGCCTGAGCTTCGACGCGCTGGGCCTGGTGCTGGCCCTCGGCGCCGCCTGCTGCCAGGTCGGCTACTTCGTCCTGTCCGACCAGGGCGGCGACGCGGGCGACGCGGCGCCGGACCCGCTCGGTGTCATCGCCTACGGGCTGCTCGTCGGCGCCGCCGTGCTGACGGTCGTGGCCCGGCCCTGGAGCATGGACTGGTCGGCGCTCGCGGGCTCCGCGGACCTGGGCGGCACCGCCGTACCTGCCGTCGCCCTGCTCGCCTGGATCGTGCTCGTCGCCACCGTGATCGCGTACGTCACCGGAGTGCTGTCCGTGCGCCGGCTGTCGCCGCAGGTCGCCGGTGTCGTCGCCTGCCTGGAGGCGGTCATCGCGACCGTGCTGGCCTGGGTGCTGCTCGACGAGCACCTGAGCGCGCCGCAGGTCGCCGGTGGCGCGGTCGTCCTGGTCGGCGCGTTCATCGCCCAGTCCTCCACCCCGGCCGAGGGCTCCCCGGAACCGGTCGCCTCGGGCGGCGCGGAAAGGGAGTTGTCCGCCCGGGGCACCGCCGCCTAGAGTCCGGCCCATGCCGCAGCACGCACGCGTTCTTCCGCCCCCGGCCGCCTGAGGCGGGCCTCCGGGTCATCGCCCGGCGCGCACGCGCCGGGCTGGACGGTGCTGCCCGCAGAAGAAGTCCGTGCGCCCCGCCGAAGCGGGGACGCCCCCGAACTTCCGCACGTACGCGTGCGCTTCTGCGGAGAGATCCCCTTGTCTTCCACGTCGACCTTGTCGCGCCCTGCGTCCGGCCTGCCCGTCGGGCGTGGCCTGCTGTATCTGATCATCACCGGTGCCGCCTGGGGCACCGCCGGCGCCGCCGCCTCGCTGGTCTACCGGGCCAGTGACCTGGGCGCCTTCGCCCTCTCCTTCTGGCGCTGCGCGCTGGGGCTGGCCCTCCTCGCGGCCGGCCGGCTGCTGCGCCCGCGCGTCCGCCGTACCGGTGTGGTCACGGCGACGGTCACGGTCCCGGCCGGGTCCACGCGCCGCGGGATCACGCGGGCCCTGGCCACCGGGCTCGGTCTCGCCGTGTTCCAGACCGCGTACTTCGCGGCCGTCGCGTCGACCGGACTGGCCGTGGCCACCGTCGTGACCCTCGGCGCGGGCCCCGTGCTCATCGCGCTCGGGGCCCGGCCGCTGCTCGGCGAGCGGCTCGGCGCGGGCGGTGTCACCGCGGTCGCCGGTGCGCTCGCCGGGCTGGCCGTGCTCACCCTCGCCGGCTCGGCCGCGACCGTCCGTCCGGCGGGTGTGCTGCAGGCCCTGGCGTCGGCGGCGGGCTACGCCGTCATGACCCTGCTCACCCGCTGGTGGGGGAGGAGCGGTGGCACGGACGCCGGCGGCACCACGGTGGGGGCCTTCGCGGTGACCAGTCTGTGTCTGCTGCCGTTCGCGGTGCACGAGGGGCTGCTCCCGCACACGGCCCACCCGGTCCGGCTGCTGTGGCTGCTGCTCTACATCGCCGCCGTGCCCACGGCCCTCGCGTACGCCCTCTACTTCGCGGGAGCCGCCGTCGTCCGGTCCGCCACCGTCTCGGTGATCATGCTGCTGGAGCCGGTGACGGCGGCCGTGCTCGCCGTCGTCCTGCTCGGCGAACGGCTCACGGCGGCCACGGTGGCCGGCACCCTGCTGCTGCTCGGAGCCGTCGCGGGCCTCGCCGTGAGCGAGGCCCGTGGCGCCGGCCGGCGGAAGACGGTTCCTGAGTGAGGGGCGCCCCGCGCTGCTACCGCGCCGCCAGGTAGTCGGGCAGCTCGATGCCGGGCGTCAGGTCGGCGTTGGGAACCGGGGTGTCGTAGCCCTTGCGGAGCGGGACGACGCCGGCCCAGTGCGGCAGGGAGAGGTCGTCCGGCTCGTCGTTGGCGCCGCCGGTGCGGACCTTGGCCGAGACCTCCTCCAGGTCCAGGCGGATGACGGCGGTGGCGGCCAGCTCCTTCCTGTTCGCGGGCCGGGAGTCGGCGGCCCGGCCCGGGACGACGTGGTCGACCAGCGCGTCCAGGGCCAGGCGCCGCTCCTCGGGGTCGGTGACCTCGTGCGCGATGCCGTGCACCACGACCGAGCGGTAGTTGATCGAGTGGTGGAAGGCGGAGCGGGCCAGCACCAGACCGTCGACATGGGTGACCGTCAGGCACACCGGCAGACCGGGGTCGGCCTGGCCGGTCATCCGCAGCGGGCGCGAACCGGTGGATCCGTGGACGTACAGCCGCTCGCCGACCCGGCCGTACAGCGTCGGCAGCACCACAGGGGCGCCGTCCCGGACGAAGCCCAGGTGGCAGACGTACCCCTCGTCCAATATGGCGTGCACCAGCTCCGCGTCGTACGAGGCCCGGTCGGCGGAGCGCGTGGGCACGGTGCGGTCGGTCGGCTGGTAGGCGGTGGCCCGGGTGTCCTCGGTCGTGCCCTGCATGATGATCCCCTCGATGACGGCGAGCGTGCGAAGATTTTCGTACTAGTGCATAATGTTCTTTGTGCTAGGAGAATATCGGATCAGTGGGCGGGGCGCAGCCGAGATCGCCGCCAGTGTCGAGCGGGCGGTCGGTGCGGGGGAGCTGCGGCCCGGCCAGGTGCTGCCGTCCATGCGGGAGTTGGCGGAGCGGCTGGGGGTGAATCCGAACACCGTCGCGGCCGCCTACCGCACACTGCGCGAGCGCGGGGTGATCGAGACGGCCGGGCGCCGGGGGAGCCGTGTCCGCCCCAGGCCTGCCACCACCGGCCGGGAGCAACTGCGGGTGGAGGTGCCGCCCGGCGGGCGCGACCTCTCCACGGGCAATCCGGACCCGGCCCTGCTGCCCCGCCTGGCCCCGGCGCTCGCCGCGGCGGCCGGGGCGAGCGACGGCCGGCCCGTCCTCTACGGCGACGACCCCGTGGACGCCGGCCTCGCGCGCGTCGCCCGCGCCGAACTGGACGCCGACGGCGTGCCCGCCGGCCCGCTGACCGTGACCTCCGGCTCCCTGGACGCCGTCGAACGCCTCCTCGCCGCGCACCTCCGCCCCGGCGACACGGTCGCCGTCGAGGACCCCGGCTGGGGCAGCCTCCTCGACCTCGTCCCCGCCCTCGGCCTGCACACGGCCCCGGTCGGCGTGGACGACGACGGGCCGCGCCCGGACGATCTGCGCCGCGCCCTGGAGGCCGGGGCCCGTGCCGTGATCGTCACCGACCGGGCCCAGAACCCGACCGGCGCCTCGCTGACCGCCACGCGCGCGCGTGCCCTGCGTGCCGTGCTGCGCGACCACCCGGAGACCCTGCTGATCGAGGACGATCACGGCCACGGCATCGTCGACCTGCCCCTGCATCCCCTCGCGGGCACCACCCGGCACTGGGCCTTCGCCCGCTCCGCCGCCAAGGCCTACGGCCCCGATCTGCGTCTCGCCGTCCTCACCGGTGACCCCGTCACCGTCGACCGGGTCAGGGGCCGCCAGCGCCTCGGCCCCGGCTGGGTGAGCCTGCTGCTGCAGCGGACCGTGGCCCACCTGTGGACGCACGGCACGGTGGACCGGACGGCGGTGGCGGAGTCGTACCGGGTCCGCAGGGCCGGTCTGGTGGACGCGCTGGCGGAGCGGGGTGTCGTCGCCCACGGCCGCAGCGGTATGAACGTCTGGGTGCCGGTCCCCGACGAGACGGCCGCGGTGGCCCGACTCGTCCAGGCGGGCTGGGCGGTGGCCCCGGGGGCCCGCTTCCGCCTGGCCTCCCCGCAGGGCGTCCGCGTCACGATCTCACCGCTCGCCGAGGAGGAGGTCGCCCCGCTGGCCGACGCGGTGGCGGCGGCCGTACGACCGTCTCCGGCCCGGGCGTACGGCTAGTCCGTGAGGCTAGGACTTGTCCGGCCGATCATGCCCGGAGCCAGATGACGAGGGTTGCGGCGGTCGCGGTCCCGAGGAAGACGTAACCGCGCTTGTCGTATCTG
>NZ_JBVKBI010000041.1:0-42471 GCF_055639035.1 Streptomyces sp. NPDC107654 | reverse complement strand
GGACTGGTACAACTACCACCGACCCCACACCGGCATCAGCGGCCAACCACCAGCCAGCCGCGTCACCAACCTCTCCGGACAGCACACCTAGAGCGCCTGAGCGAGACCCGGCAAGCCGACCTCGGCCTGGACGGCAGCGCCGGCCTCGGCGACCTGAACCTCGTCTCCCGCGTGTTCGGCGAGGAGATCCTGCCGCTGTGGCAGTGGAAGCCCGGCTCGAACGTGGCCGACGGCGACCGCGTCGCGGAGATCCGCCTCGGTCAGCAGTACCTCATCCTCGCCCTGCGCACCGACGTCGACGGCGAGGGCGACGTCGGGTTCGACGTGATGGTGCCGTGCCCGCACGACGACGAATGCACCGGCCGGGCCTGGGTGCCCGCCTACAGCGTCACCTGCCTGTTCCGCGCCCTCAACGGCGACCTGGACGACGACGAGGACATCGTCTGCACCGCCCACGGCCCGAACAACGGCGACGACCAGGACGACGACCTCGAGGCGCAGGACCTCGAAGTGATCCACGGCTGACGGACCTCCGTGCCGCCCCGACCCCCGCCACCACGCCGGGGCCGGGGCGGTCGCGGTGGTCCCTCACCACCGCGATCACGAGAGGAGACGGACGTCATGACCCAACCCCCGTACTACGAGGTCGACGTCCCCATACGGAGCACCGAGACGCCCACCCTTCGCGGGGTGCACGTCTTCACCGGCTGGGCCGACAACCGCGACGCCGCCATGAAGGCCGCCCACGAGGTCTACGACGCGGCCCGCGCCGCAGCGGAGGCCGGGCGCGAGATCCCCCACGACCGGCCGGACGGCTGGTCGGCCTGCGGATACCGGCCCGGCTGGGAGCTCGACTGGCCCGCCGCGAAGGCCGGCCCCTGGAGGAGCCCGTACAGCTGGCTCAACTCCAAGCCCTTCGAGATGTAGCTCTGCCCCGGGACAGCCGCACGTGCTTGGCGGCTTCGACGGCTGCCCCGGGCCCACCCAACCCGTGCAAGACGAGAGGGAGATCCTCAGTATGGACTCCGTTCTGCGTGCGCAGGGCCGGATCGGCTCGCGCACCCTCCTGATCACCAGCACCGCCCTGCCGCTGACCGGCTGGGCGATCCACGCCGCCGCGCTGCACAAGCAGCTCGCCGCGACCCGGAAGGACCCGCTGACCGGCCTGCTGCGCCGCGACGCCTACACCGCCCGGGCCCGCCGGCTCCTGGCCCGCCACGGCGACGACACGACCGTGGTCATGGTTATTGGAGTACGTGCGGGTTCCTTCAAGGCTGTGTGACACGGCGGATCCGCATCTCAGCAGCTAGATCGCTCTGTGGCGGGCCTTCACTCGAAGGTGTGGGATCTCCGCAGTAACTCGCAGATTCCACGAGTGGTGCCTGTAATTTCCGGGATCGTGTCAGATTCCGAAAGTCGTCTGCTGAGGCTCCTCAGCCCTGCGGGGGATTCCGCCGCTCCGGTGGACCCGGCAGCCGTGGCGGTGGAGTCCGGGCTGGCGGACGTCGTGACGCTACAGCGCCGCCGGCAGGCCCGGGTTTCCGCCCATGATGAGGAGAGTTTCTTCCTCGACACGCTCTCGGAGTACCAGTGGGCCCGGGACGCGGCAGGTCTGGCACCGGCCACCCTTGATGGTCTGGTCAAGCCAGTGATCGAAGTATGCAACTACTACGGCACGGTTCCCTGGCAGCTGTCGCCGAGAGAGGTCGACCGGTACTTCGCGGGACCTGGGAAACGAGCGCCTTCGACCCTGCGCGCGAAGATCAACAAGATCGACGCGTACTTTGCCTTCCTAGAACAGCGGTATGCCGGCGAGATCATGCGCCGCTTTGGTGCTGCAGTTGAGTCACCGATCGACCTGTTCAACCGGCCCCGGCACCGTGGGGACTTCGGACTTCGGATCCCGCCATCACAGACGGCGATGCGCGACTTCTTCTCGCGCTGGCGCGAGGACCTACCGAACGCACGGAAGTACTTCGTCGCCTGCCGCGACTACGTGATGACCAAGGTCGCGTACCTGTCCGGTGTCCGTGCCGCAGAGCTGTGCGGGGTGTGCATGGGTGACATTCACTGGGAGCACGGCCAGTGGGGTCGCTTCGTTGTCGAAGGTAAGGGTGCCCGCGCTTCCGGGCCCCGGCCTCGCGAGGCGTACATGTTCCAGGAGGGGCGCGACCTGTTGTGGTGGTACATCGAAGAGATCCGGGGCGAGTTCGGGGACGACGCCGAACACCCACGGGCGCCTCTGTGGCCGTCGGAACGCAAGCCGACTGCGGTAGCGGCTCTGAATCTACCGATCGCCCCGGCGATCGTCCCTTCTACCTTCCGGCGGTCGCTGCACGCCGCGGCTACGAACTACCTCACGGGCCCGGTCGCCGACCTGTTCCCGCACCTGCTGCGGCACGCCTGCGCGACCCATAACTACGAGCGCGGGATGACGTTGTGGGAGGTGCAGAAGGTCCTCGGGCACGACTGGGCCACCACGACACTTCGGTACATGGCGACCGCGCACGCCGATCCCGAGGTGGCGAACTTGGCCGCGAGCTCGCAGGCGGCGCAACGACTGGTGATGGACAGGGGGAACCTGCGGTGAAGTGGAATCTGCGGATGGTGGCGGCCCAGCGTGACCTGTGGCGGCCTACCGAGGTGCTAGCGGCCTTCCAGCAGGTGGGGTTCAACCCCTCGCTGAGCAAGGTCGCCGCGTTGTGGGGCGGTGCCCCGGTCACAGTCCGCCTCGACGACCTCGACAAGATCTGTACGGCGCTGAACTGCACGGTTGCTGATCTGCTTCAAGCGGAGCCGCTCGCAGACACACAGACGGCGCCGGAGTCCGGCCAGCAGGCCGTTGGCGCTGAGACGCAGCTGCCAGCCGGCCCGCTGCGGCCGGTGCCGCGTGCCCGGCACGGCAGCGGGCCTCGCTCGCTGCCGCCGAGCTGACAGCCGATGGGGGCGGACCGGGGTGTGGCCCGGAGTTGCGAGTCGTGTCTGGGCTGGGTCCTGTTGCACCACAGCTGGGTGTGCGCGGGGTGCAAGGGCTGGCAGCAGAAACATCGAGGGCGAGGCGTGTGCCCGCGTTGCCGCCATGACGGCTACCTGAACACCGACGGCCTGTGCCGTTCCTGCCTGCAGGCCATCCGGGCCGAAGACGACGCAGAGTGGGCCCTGGGCATCGAGGGGGCGCGACCGCGTGCCCTTCAATTGACGATCGGGAGCTACCGAGACGGGTCGATTTCGGCACGGCCGTTGCGCCGGGGTGTGGGCGGCGGGCGCGATGTGATGGCGGATTGGAAGCGGAAGCTCAACCAAGCACGCACAAACCTCGACGAGAATCCTGCCGAGGTATTGAAGTCGGCGACTCGGGGGCAGGTTCCGCTGTTTACCCTGCCCAGGACGCTGACTGAGACGACGGTCAGGGCGATCGCCGACCGCCCGGTACCCGGCTGGGGCCGGGCGCGAGAGGTGCTCGTCGCATTGGCGAGCGAGCATCGTTTCAGCCGGGGGTGGTACTACAGGGTCGCCGAGATGGTGCGTCTCGCCTTGGCAGTCAGGGAGGCCGAGGGAACCGATCTGGTGCCCGAAGCGGTCCTGCGGGAGCTGCCGGGCAGAGGGGACGCGGTCCGTGTGATCCTCCTGCGCGCTGGGCTGCTGGCTGAGGCGTCGGAGCCTCTGCGGTTCTACCCGGCCGATCAGCCCAGCACGCCCTACATCACCGTTCCGGCACCCCGGCCGCCGCTCACGCCGCGCCAGTGCCAGGACTGCCATGCCTGGATCCCCGGTGGCTGGCGAGGGTTCCGCTGCAACCCCTGCAAGCACTGGCGCGAAAAGTACGCCCGAAGCCGGTGCCTGCGTTGCTGGCGCGAGGACCTTCCGTCGCGTGGCGGTCACTGTCGCGGGTGCTACCCATATCGCCTCCTCGACGAGGCAGGGAGTCACCCGGCGCGAGCCACGCAACTCCAGATCGACCTGCCCGCCGGTACTACAGCAGGGGTTCAGCCATTGATCGGAAACCAACCGCTCCGTGGTGCCGACGGGACAGCAGTGCCTCACGCCGCCCGCGGGCAGGAAACGCTCTTCAATACCCGGCGCGACTGGTCACCTGTGCTGGCCCGCCTGGGACGCCGAGGTCCTGGCGAATTGCCGCTGTCGGAAGAAGCTCGGCGGCTGGTCGAGGACTTCGACCAACTCATCCTCGATCGTCGGACACCTGACTACCGCAAGAACATCCGCACTCTGACCATCCTGGTGCACTGGCTCGGCGCTGAGAACGCCATCCTGGAGCGCGATGTCCACGATTTGGCCAGTTGTTCTGCGACTCTCGCGGCCAAGCCCGTCTGTCAGTTCCTCCGTTCTCATGGCCTGCTTATTGATGATCCAGACCGCCGCCAGGACGTGAATCTCGCATGGATCCAGGTCACGATCAGTGTCCTCCCGGACCCCCTCGCCAGCGAGATCCACGCATGGGTGACCCTTCTGCGCAGCCAGGGGCGCCGCGAGGGCGATGTCCGCGATTACCGCAGCATTCGCCGTTACCTCGCCCACATTGAACCCGTCCTCACCACGTGGACAGCCGCCGGCGTGACCACTCTGCGAAAGATCACCACTGACCACATTGAGGCGGTGGTATCCGGCCTGTCGGGACGAGAGCGCCAGCAGGTCGCGGTGAGCCTGCGCAGCTTGTTCAAGGCGCTCAAGAGGGAACGGATGGTGTTCCGGGATCCGACTCGCCAGCTGTCGGTCGGCCACCTCAAGGGGCTCCCGCAGTCCGTGCGCAGCGACCTCCTAGCCGGATTGATCGGTCACGCGAAGTCTCCGCTCAGCCGCCTGGTCATCGCCTTGGTGGCCGTTCACGCACTGCCTGGTGAAGAACTCCGCACGATTCGGACAACCGATCTCAACCTTGCCCGCGGCACCCTCGAAGTCCGCCGCGGCTTGCTGCGGCACACCCTCTACCTGGAGGAATTCACCCACCGACTCGCCAGCGAGTGGCTGGCCTATCGTCACCACCGCTGGCCGGCATCGACGAACCCCAACCTTCTCGTCAGCCAGAAGACTGCCCTCGACCCGGATCATCCGGTAGTCAGCAGAACATTGCTTCGCAGGACCCTCCCCAAGAACGTCACCCTCGTCGGCCTGCGGCAGGACCGCATGCTCAACGAGGCGTTTGCCACTGGTGATCCCCTCAAGCTGATGCGGCTTTTCGGGATCACCGCGCAGACTGCCATGCGCTATGTCAGCGCCGCCTGCCCGGAGCGCACCGCGAAACTGCCCAGGTAGTGGGCCTGCTCCGAGCCCGATGCCAGCTGAAAGCCCGTGGCGGTGTAGCAGTGGGTCCGGCATCATCCCCATGTGATTGTGATGCAACCCGTTCTGGAGATCTCCGCAGCCGACGACTTCGCGCTCTGGCCTGTTCGCGAGCACGAGTCATATGGCTACCTCGTGCTGAACGGAGAGCTCACTCCGGCGGAGGTCGGCACGGCGGTTATGCAGATCGCCGACTGCAACGACTTCGAGCCGGAGGAGGAGCACGGGCCGTGCCCGACCGACCCGCTCGGCGCCTTCCTGCACGGCTTGCTCACCATGCCTGACTTGTTCGCCGCCGGCGGCTTCCGGGTGACCGACAACGCCACCGACATCGTCTTCGTCGAGCCGGGCTGCTGCAACGGCTTGGAGACTTGGCGCGACTGGCTGGAGGTGCTCAACGGCACCGGCTGCGCCTACTTCGGCCACGATCCGTCCTCGACGGCTGAACGTCTTGGCGACATCGTCCGGCTGACGCTCGACGCCCACGAGACGGACAGCAGCCCGGTGATCGAGCTGTCGGTAGACCAGATAGGCACGCTAGTCACCGGCGCCCAGCAGGATTTGCAGGACTTCCTCAGCCTTGCCGAAACCTGGGCTGAACAACACCTGCCGGCACACGCTGCCGCCGTCACTGCCGCCCTGGCACGGGCACTGGACCTGATGCCTACATCATGACCAGCTTCGTGACCCACCGAGCTCGCGTGCACGACGCCCGGCTCCCTCTCCACCGGCGGCACAGCGCGTTGCGCACTTGCCTCACCGTTTTTGCTCCCTACGGCTTGCGGGCGACATACCACCACCTCACGCTCAGCGCGGCGATCCCCCGTCGGTTGGAGGCGGACCCGGACGCGCTGGCGCGGGCGGTGGAGGAACTGCACGAGGCGCGGGTGCTGTGGCTCGTGCGGGCAGACGAGTACGCAGCGCAGCGCCGGGCTGAGAAGCAGGCTGGGCGGCGGGCTGTACCGAACCCTCGGCCGTGGTGGCTGCAGAGTTGGTGGGAAAGCCCCGACCGGGCCTGGTTCGAAGACCCGTTTCGCCACCCGTCGCTGCGTCTGTCCGAGTACGTCCGGCGGCAGAACGCGATTTTGGACGGTGCTGATCCGCCCGGCTGCCCGGCTTGTGGGGATGAGGGACCACGAGTGCTGAGCTCGACCGGGCACGGTTGGGTCGAGCTGTGCCGTGGGTGCGCGCGGGCGCTGGCGCCATGTCCGTGCGGGCAGCGGCACCGGTTCGTGCCGGAGACCCCGTTCCACTGGAACGAAATCTGGCGACGGGCGCACATGAGCGATGACGGCACGCCGAACCCACATTGGCCTGCGGGCTAGCCGGTTGGATGCGGCACGGGGGGCTTGAGTGGCGGGCTCTTCAGATCGTTGCCCGCCGCGCAGGTGATCGTTGCCCGGCGCTCCTCGTAGCGAAGAGATATCACGGACACTGCTGGGAGGTCGCCAGCTGGTCACCACACGTCGACGGACCAGACGTCGCCCCTCTGATGTCCGTCTGGATCTGGGTCGCCTGACCCGTACGGGTCAGGGTCAGCGACGACGTGGATGCGGGCGGCGGACGCGGATACGCGAAAGCAGTCCATGTCACTCGACGTGGTGTGCTTGTCGAGTTCGATCGTGTGGCCCAGGGCCAGGATGGCGGTCTGCAGTTCCTTGAAGGGGACTCTGGGTGCAAATTCCCCGTACGCCCGCGAGAGCGGGGACGGCACGGTGCTCGGGGACTGGTCGTACAGCAGTCGTTGGATCTTCACGCCGAAGCCGAAGCACGACATCTGCCCTTGCCGCCCTGGCTGGTCCGGCGAGAAGTTGATTTCCACGAGCCCGTAGTCCCGCCGCAGTAGGCCACCACCGGGAACATCGAGGCATGTCGCCCCCAGGGCGGCTTCCCAGGCTTCCGGGTCGGCACCGAGGCCAACTCCCAGGACCTCACCGCAAACGGCGACGTGAGCGTAGAAGTCCAAAGCGGACACCCGCCAACTCCCTCAACTATCCGGACAGGGCACCCCTTGCTGATCTCCGCACAGGACAGGCGGACCAGCGCCCAGTATTCGGTGATCGTACAGAGCAGCCTGTCAGGGCAGTCGCCAGGTGAGTTCGTCGCCGTCGTCGAAGCCGAAGTCCCAGGCGGGATGCGTCTTTCAGATCAGCTGTGGTCTTCCCGATCCTCCTGGCAGAACCGGGCTTCGCTCACCATGTCCCGTCAGCTAGCCCGGAACCCGCGCGTGGGACCGCCGCAGCCATCAGCTGGCATGCAGGTTCCGGCTTACCAACGTTCAGGATTCCGGGAACCCGCGCGCTTCCGACGCCGACAGGTTCAAGGAGATCAACGACGGCCTCGGGCACGCGGCGGGCGACACCGTCCTTGCGTCGATCGCGGCCCGGCTCACGGCCTGGGCGGGCCCGCGCGCTGCGGTCGGCCGGCTCGGAGGCGATGAGTTCGCCGTGGTCCTGGAGCTGCCCGCCGAAGGCCGGGAGCAGCGCCTCGCGCAGCTGGTCCGGATGCTGCACACCCCGGTCACCCTGGACGACGGCCGCACGGTCGACGTCGCCGCCTCGGTCGGCGCTGCGACCCCGGACGTAATCGGCGGACGCGACCTGACGCGCCTGCAGAGGGCGGCCGACGCAGCCCTGTACGACGGGAAGCACTCCGGGAAGGCGATGCTGGCGACCGCAGCGCACGCCGCCACGCCGACCGTCAACGGGCGCCGCGCGGGCAGACCGGGCGCGGCCGTGTGGAGGCGAGTGGCATGAGCGCGACCCTTCCGCCGGCGGCCGACTGGATCCGGGGCATCAGCGTCAAGCAGCCGCACGCCGCCTGCCTTCTCTCCGGGGCCAAGACGATTGAGAACAGGCCCCGGGCCTGGTCGTGGCGCGGCGGGCTGCTGCTGCACGCGAGCCAGCAGACCGACCGGCCCGCCCTGCGTGTGCCGCTGATCGCCCGCACGATCTGCGGCCGCGACCTGTCGACCGGCGCCGTGATCGGCGTCGCCCGGCTGACCGGCTGCCACCAGGACGCGGACGGCTCCCCACCCTGCACCGAGTGGGCGCAGCCCGTGGCGTGGCATATGGAGGTCAGCGACGTCCAAGCCCTCGCCCTACCGAGCACCTGGTCGACCAAGTCCTCCAGCAGCTCCCGCACCTGCGGCCGTGACCGCCCGGCGCCGCCATCTGCGCGCGGTGCCCACACCGCCGGAGCAGCCCGTGGCGCCAGCCCGCTCCTGAACTGGCGCCACTACTCGCACTTCGGCCCGCCCGCACCGTGCGTGCTGTGCGGCACCACCACCCCGCTGAGCCCGTCCACAAAGTCTGCGCGGACCTCTGGAACGCACGGGGGGCGGCGGGACGACCGACCACGCCTGAACCCCTCACCTCCACCTGGAGGCCACACATGAGCAGCCCCCAGCCCGACATCGACCGCGCCCTCGCCTATCCCGAGCCGCCGGCCTCACCGCTCTGGCACCGCCGCGGCCCGAAGATCCGGCCGCTCACCCCCGCCCAGCAGCGCCGCAACCGCGAGCTCCTCGACCTCGCGCAGCGCACCCCTCGACCGCGCTCCACCAAGCCCCTGGCGGAGGCCCGCTGATGAACCCCCAGACGCACCTGGCCATAGACGGCTACGTCGACGCGATCCCGACCCCCGGCACCGGCTGGGGAACCGCTCGCTTCGACCTGATCTACTCCCCCGCCGACGCGGACCGGATCGCCCACGACGCCCCGGACACCGTGTACGCCTGCACCACCGGCGACCCGCGCATCGCCGACGTCCTGCTGAGCGAGATCCAGCCCGGCGACCTCGTACGCGTCACTGGCACCCTGGTCCAGCCCGACGACCCCGAGGCCCCCGCCCACGTCACCGTCGACGGCCTGGAAGTCCTCGAGGCCGCCCCGGCCTTCGTGCTCTACAACCTCGTACTGGAGCGGTTCGGGAACTACGTCGTCGTCTTCGACGCCGACCGCGACCAGGTCCCGGTATTCACCGCGTCCGGCCGCTGGGTCGGCGAGGCCGCCAACCCCGACGCGATCGGCGACCTCCGATGACGACCGCCCTCCCCGCGCAGCGCACCGTCCTGGAGCGATTCCCCGCCGGCCACCCCCGCGGCTCCTGGGCCGCCGACGAATACGCCGCCGCCAAGCGAGCCCAGGGCACCGACGCCCGGGTCGTCATGGACCTCACCAGCGACCAGTTCCTCGTGGTCACCGACTTCACCGCCCACTGAACCACCCAACCGAGAGGCGAACATGACCGAGACCGATTCGTTCGAGACGATCCGCTCCACCGCCGACGTGGTGCCCATGACGCCCGACGGCAGCGTCCTGTTGCTCGAGCGGGGCTGGCCCCCGCACAAGGGACAGCTCGCCCTAACTGGAGTATGGGCGGGTTCTTTGAGGGGCTGATCGGCGCGTCGTTCCATTTCAGATGGCAGGAGCGAGCAGACCGTGACGGTGGCGCTGCCGCCGTGCCTGCCCTGCACCGAGCTGGAGGGGCCGTGAGCGCGGAGGTGAGGATCGAGCCCGGGTGGAGGAGCGTACGTCCTGGGGCTGGGTGTCCCCGCCGTCGTGGTGCTGTGGGTCCTGCGTCGCTCTGACCAGCCCCGCTGAAGCCCTTCCTGACCTGCGTAGTACTGGGAACCTCAGCGGCGCCGACCCCTCGGGAAGTTCCGACGCCGCTTGCCAGGAACGGCCCCGCACGCTGGTGCGGGGCCGTTCTGCTGTGCGACTACCCTCATGGGCGCTGACTGGTTGAGGGCCGGGCGACGGAGCGGGTCCCAAGGACATGGCCCGTGCGGAAAACGATCGCGCTCAACACTGAACCTCACGTCATCGAGGTAGGCCCTCACGAGCTAGAGTCCCAAGCCGAGGTCTACGGGGACGAGTTCATCGACGCCTACGTGGAGCTCCAGGAGGCCCAGGCGGCGAAGGGCGTCGACCTGGAGAACCTGGAGGGCGCCGACCCGACGTCGCTGCGGAAGACGATCCGCGCGGTGCGGGTCCTTCCTCGCCCGGCAGATGCTGCCGGAGTCGCGGAGTTCTTCCTGCGCCTGGACGTCATCGTGGACGGCAAGGTGCTGGATTCGTTCCAGGACGCCGACGAGGCGGAGGCGTTCGCCGCCGAGCACCCGGGCGCGCGGGTGCAGCACGCGCTGCGGCTGCCGGTGCGGGCGGTCGCAGAGATGCTGGAAGCCGTCGTCGAGCTGTACGGCGCGGGTAGTGGGAACCGCCCTACTGGGTCGTCTTCCGGCTCTGTGAACAGGCCGCGGCCTGGTGGGACGCGTGGGACGGGGCCCTCACCCTCCAGGGCGTCAACCCGTACGAGTGGCCGCTGAAGCGGATGCTGAACGCTGTCGAGGCCCAGCTGGACGCGGGCGCGAAGGACGACAGCGAGCGGGCACGGAGGCGAGCGGAGCTGTGGGCGCCGCCGAAGAACGCCCGGGCCCGTGCGGGCGCGGCCAGCCGGCCGAGGCCTGCGGCGATGAGCGCGGGCGATGCGCAGGCGCTGATGGCTGCGCTGGTGGGCGAGGACACACGGCTGACGGGCCGCTAGCGGGGATAATCTGATCAACGGCCGTCCCGGGCGCTAACCGGGACGGCCACGCCGACTGGTTCAGGGCCGGGCACCCAACGCGAAGGCGGGGTTGCCTGGTGGCCAGCGAAGACGAGGACTTCGGATCCGTCCACATCACGATCGACCTCGATGACACAGGGGTCGTCGCCGATGCCCGCCAGCTGGGCCAGCGGATCCAGGACGCTCTGAACCGGGCGACGAACGGCATCGCCCGGTCAATCCAGCGGAACCTTCATATCAGCCTCCGCTCGCTGTCGGTGTCAATCCGGGTGGACCCGGACCTGTCCCGGTTCGATTCCCGCCTGCTGGCCGGGCTCGCGGGGATCGACTCGCTGAACATCCCGGTCGCGCCGGACGTCAGCGTGTTCATGGAGCGGCTGCGGACCCCTCTTGCCGGGGAGGAGGTGTCGATCCGGGTCGTTCCCGACCTGGACGACTTCGACGCTCGGATACGCCGGCACAACCCGCCCGACGTCCGGGTGAACGCGACGTTGACACCAACCGGTTCGCGCGGTCGCTGGCGGGCCTGGCCGGGATCGCGGGTGGTATCGGCCGGACCTTGGCGGCCGGGCTTACGACTCGGTGCGATCGGTATAACAGCCGCCGGGGCCGCGCAGGGCGTGGCGACCTTGGCGGGGGCGCTCGCCCCGGCGGTGGACATCGTGGCGGCGGCTCCGGCCGCGTTCCTCGGCCTCCAGGCGGCCATCGGAACGCTGAAGCTGCCCTGGCCGGTGTAGGGGATGCGTTCACGGCCGCGCTGACGGGCGACGCCAAGGAGTTCGAGAAGTCGTTGGAGGGGCTGGCCCCGGCGGCGCAGGCGGCGGCCAAGGAAGTGAGGGCGCTCAAACCCGGGTTCGACTCGCTGAAGTCGTCCGTGCAGGGGGCCTTCTTCAAGCCGCTGAAGGGGGACATCACCGCGGCGGCGAGCGCTCGGCGGGCCGCTGAAGAGCGGGATGACGGCGGTGTCCGGCGAGTTCGGGCGGCTGGCGTCGTCGGTGCTGGGGTTCGCGAAGTCGGCGTCGGCGGTCAACCTTGTCAAGGGCGTCTTCGCCGGGCTGAAGACCGAGATCGCCGGGACGCCACCGTCCCGTGCGCCGCCGTCGTCCCGGCCAGCACCCAGATCGTCGCCGGAGACGACGTCCGCACCGCCCGCTGGTGGCCCCTGGACCACCTGCCGGAGCGCCTGGCGTTCGACCACGCCGACATCCTCCATGCGGCCACGGCCTCCTGATCTGCGTCGGTGCGGCGTGTCGCGGTTTCCCACGAAATCCGGTGGAGTCTCAGCGGCCGGAACTGGTTGGGTCCTGCTCAATGCTTCGCTGACACGGCCCGGCACAGAGCGAGGCGCAAGGTCCGAAGCGCAGGGCGGTCTAGCCCGCGTGTCGTCGAGTGATGGAGGTTATCGCCGTGGCTGGTTATGGGGCGCTTTCCGATGTATACGAGTGGCTGATCGGGGACGACAGGTTGACCCCCGCCAAGGCAGCCGCGGTCTACTACAGTGATGTCGTGGGCTCTCTGCCGCCCAACGCGCGCGTCCTCGACTGCGCGTGTGGAACCGGCCAGCTCGCCGTCGGTCTCGCGAGTCTTGGCCTTGACGTGGTCGCCGCAGACGCCAGCATTGGGATGGTTCGCCGGACCGAGAAGGCCGCCGACGAGCAGGGTGTCTCGCTTCGAGCCCTCCGCGCGAGCTGGGACGAGCTGCCCGACCACTTGGAGGACTCCACGTTCGATCTGGTGTTCTGCGTCGGCAACTCGCTCGGGCACGCCGAGGGCGCAGCCGGGCGCCTGACCGCACTGGAAGCGATGTCGCGGCTGCTGAATCCGGGCGGACGCCTCGTGCTCACGTCACGCAACTGGGAGCTCGTGCGCTCCGTCGGCTCACGGGTAGATGTCCGCGATCGACTCATCCGCCGCAACGACCGCGATGCGGTCGTCAGCTACTACTGGCAGATCAAGCAGCGCTGGGAGCAGGAACACTTCCTTGAGATCGTGGTCGCCCAGATCGAGCCGGACGGGGCAGTGCGAGCCTGCTCGGAGCGGTTGTCCATCTGGCCCTACCGGTACGAGGACCTCGTGGCGCAGTTGCGGAGTGTCGGGCTCACGGTGGAGTCCACCACCTTCGACCCCGAGAGCGATGGATACCTGGTGGTCGCCAGCCGCGACCAGGCGCGAGGCATGTCTGAGCCAGCGCGCTGATTTGCCTTTCGTCGTCGTCCTGGAGCTGCCCACCGCCCGCCTCGAGCAGCGCCTCGCGCAGCTGGTCCGCATGTTGCACACCCCAGCCTTCCTCGAGGACGGTCGCACCGCCGACGTGGCCGCCTCGGTCGGCGCCGCGACCCCGCGTATGGTCGGTTCCCGCGACATGGCCGTTCTGCAGCGGGCCGCCGACGCGGCCGCCCTGTACGACGGCAAGCACTCGGGCCGCTCCGGCGAGCCCGTGCACAAGGCATGCGCGGAGGACTGGATCACCGCCCACCCCGTCGAGGGCCGCCTCGGGCGGTTCGCCTCCGACCTCGCGCCGAAGCCCACTTCCAAGGGCCAAGGCGACCACGCCTGACCTCCACCTGGAGGACCTCCATGAGCAGCACCGAACACGACGTCGACCACGCCTTCGCCTGCCCCGAGCCGCCGGCCGCCTCCCCGCTCTGGCACCGCCACGGCGCGAAGGCCCGCCCGCTCACCCCCGACGAGCAGCAGCGCAACCGCGAGCTGCTGGACATCGCCCAGCGCACCATCCGACCCCGCTCCCCCCGCCCCACCGACAACCTGGCGGAGAACTAGCTGATGGACACCAAACACTGCGCAGTCGACGGCATGGTCGACGCGATACCCGCCCCGGGCCCGCGCATGGGGACCGCCGCTTTCGACCTGATCGTCCGACTCGCCGACATCGACGCGCTCCCCGACGACGCCCCCGACACGGTCGTCACCTGCACCAGCGGCGACCCCCGGATTACTCACGAGCTGCTGAACAGCATCCAGCCCGGCGACCTGCTACGCGTCACCGGCATCCTGGTCCAGCCGCCAGCGCTCGGCGAGCCTCTTCGGCTCACTGTCGACGCCCTGGAGGTCCTGGACACCGGACTCATCCCGATCCTGCGGGACTTGGTGATGGACCGCTACGGCGACTACTGCGTCATCTTCGACTCCGACCGCGAGGGGGTGCCCGTCTTCACCGCGCTCGGACAGTGGGTTGGCGAGGCGGACAACCCCGACGCCATCGCCACCCTCATCGACCTCCACGAGCGCGAAAACGGCAGTGACGCCTGCTGGCCACCACCAGCCCACAGACCCGCACAGTCCTGGAGCGGTTCCCCGCCGGAGGCCTCCGCGGCTCCTTGTCGGCCGAAGAGTACGCCGCCAACCAGCGCGCCCAGGGCACCAACGCTCAGGTCGTCATGGACCTGCGCACGGACCAATTCCTCGTGGTCACCGACACCACCACCCAGTAGCGCCACCACGGAGCGCCGCGCCCCGCCCTTTGCCACCGGGCGTGGTACTCGGCATGTTCCTGCCCTCACCCCGAGCGGTGGGCACTCTTACTGATCGTTTCAGAATGAGATCTTGGTCTGATGTCTCGACTGAGATGGTGCTCAGTGGGCGATGGAATGGGTTGCCCTGGCGGCGCGTTGGCTCGACAGGACTCTGGGAGGAAAACCTTGTCGAGTTTGAGCTTCCCGTCGGCGCGGGCGGTCGGACGCGGAGCGGCCTGGTACCGCGGGGACTGCCATGTCCACTCCGTCCACTCGGACGGAAAACTCACCCCCGAAGAACTGACCGTCCGGGCGCGCGCTGCCAGGCTCGACTTCATCGCGACGACGGAGCACAACTCAGCCGCGGCCCCGGGTGTCTGGGGGCATCTGGCCGCCGATGACTTCTTGATCCTTCTCGGTGAAGAGGTGACCACGAAGACTGGGCACTGGCTCGCGCTCGGCATCCATCCCGGCGAGGTCGTCGACTGGAACTACCAGGTCAGGGACAGACTGGTTGACAAGTACCTGGACCAGGTCCACCGAGCAGGGGGCCTGTGCGTTGCCGCGCATCCGCATGCGCCCTACCCGTCGGGCAACTTCATGTTCCCCTTCCTCGGCTTCGACGTGGTGGAGGTGTGGAACGGACTGTGGACTTCGGACCGGCCCTGGAACGCTGACAACGAGGCGGCGCTGGCCGAATGGGGGCGGAGCCTCACTGCGGACCTCCAGTCGGGCTCGTGGCGGCCGGCGATGGGCAACAGCGACACCCACCTGGAAGGGCAGATCGGCATCCCTCACACCGTGGTCTTCGCCGAAGAACTGAGCACGGAGGCAGTCCTGGCCGGGATCCGCGCCGGACGCAGCTGGATCGCCGAGTCGGCGGACGTGGACGTGTCGTTCACCGCCAGTGCCGATGGCCGCGTTGCTGAGGTGGGAGAGCGGCTCGCGACTCGTGGTGGGCAGGTGGAAGTGCACGTGGCAGTACGCGGTGTGCCGGTGGGGGCCGTCAGCTTTCACACCGACCGAGGGAAGGTCCATCGAGCATCTCTTCCCGGTAGCGGGGCGGGAGTGGTGCAGTGGGACACGACGGCGGGGCAGTCGGCATTCGTCCGCATCGAGGTCCGTCATCCCAACGGGCACGTCGCCGGACTCACCAATCCGATCATCCTTGACTGACCCCTCGCTTCACCGTGAGATGCGCAGACGACGGAGGCAGATGAGGCTGCAGGCCAGTCCGAGCAGGCCCTAATGGAGGTCGGCGCGTCGTTCGTAGCGGATCCAAAGCCGCTTGAACTGGTGCAGCCAAGCGAAGGCCCGCTCCACCACCCAACGCACCTCGCCGAGCCCTGAACCGTGGGCCACCCCGCGTCGGGCGATCACCGGCTTGATGCCGCGCTTCCACAGCAGGCGACGGTACTTGTCGACGTCGTAGCCCCGGTCGGCACACAGGTGCAGCGGCTTGCGGCGAGGCCGTCCTCGCAGCCTCCCAGATCGGCGGGACCGCGTCGAGCAGCGGCAGCAACTGGGTAACGTCGTGGCGGTTGCCACCAGTCAGCGTGACAGCGAGCGGGGTCCGGTGCCGGTCGACTATCAGGTGGTGCTTGGAACCGGGACGGGCGCGGTCGACCGGCGAGGGACCGACGTGATCCCTTTTGAGGGCCCATGCGAGCCGTCAACAGCACAGTGCTCAAGATCCAACAGGTCGGCGCGGCGCATCTCGGCCAGCAGAGCTGCGTGCAGGCGTGGCCAGGCGCCAGCCTCGGTCCAGTCCGCAGCCGGCGCCAGGCCGTCACCCCGGAGCAGCCCACAGTCTCCGCGGGGACGTCGCGCCAGAACACACCGGTCCGCAGCACGTACATCACCCCGGCGAGTGCCGCCCGGTCGGGAACACGCAGTCTCCCGTGGCAGCGGCGACGCCGCTTAGGAGCGGGTGGCAGGAGTGGAGCCACGCGCTCCCACAGGTCAGGGGAACGAGATCAGCACCCACCCGAACACCTTGCCGACCAAGATTGCTAGACGCAAGACTCGCGGTTCAACTCATTCTGAAATGGTCAGGAATGTCCGATCCGTCTCACCTCGTGCGGCTACCTGCACCTGCTCACCGGCCCGGACGGCTCCCCCATCCCGCCCGCCGCCGACCGGATCGAAGACGTCCACAATCGGCTTCGCGACCCGGCCGCCGCCCGCGACGTCCTCGACCTCGACGGCCTCAACCTCCGTCCAAGACGCCTCCGGATTACCTACGGATTCCGCGAGTTGCTCGCCACCCTCACCGGCGGCGACCGACACGACATCACCCAGCTCCGGCTCCTACTCGACGCGGTCCCGCCGATTCGGGGAGCTCGGGGACGTCCCGCCACAACCCCGATGCCTGGGCTCCCCCTCGCCCCGTTACGGGCCATTGTGGGTCGGGCAGGGCACGGCGGCCCGACGCGTCAGCGGTCGGTGATTACGACGTAATCACTCCTTGCCACGGGCCAGCGGGCTTACCGATGGTTTCAGAAGGACAACGCCGCACGGGCTCCATCGCGTTCCCCGGCGGATCAGACCCAGCGGTAGTTGGTGTCGTCCAGGGGCGGCAGGAGGGCCCGGGCGGCGTCAATCGGTGCGGTCGGAGTGGTCAGGTCGGCGAGCGGAACAGGTGGGAACAGCCTCTTGTCGGCCGTGTCCTTGTAGTGACTCCAGGTGAGGTGGCCAGCGCCGGCGGTGTCGTCGTGCTCGACGGTGCGCAAGTGAGCGCGCGTGGAGTTGTCGATGTGGACGCGGAAGACGAGGTGGAGTTTGCGAGGCGGGGCGGGTCCGGGGCGGGTGACCATGGCGTCCTGGATCCACGTCAGACGCGGGACATCGATCGCTTCAGTGAGGTTCAGGCCCAGTTCTTCGTCGAGTTCGCGCGCGAGGGCGTGATGGATGGGTTCTCCGGCTTCGACATTGCCGCCTGGCAGGGTGTAGTGGTTCTGTCCGTTTTTGGTGCGGTGGATGAGGGCGATCTGTTCGCCGTTGAACAGGGCGGCGGCTACGCGGATTTTGATCCGGGTGAAGGGCTCGGCAGAGATCATCGGGGAGTGGCTCCTTCGGTGGGTGAGGACCGCTGCGGGCTGGGCAGGGTACGGTGGCCGGACGGTCGACGATCGGTGATTACGACGTAATCGCCTCCCTCCCCTACCGTCTTTGGGTGGGATGCCCGACGCAGTGGCCGTGTGTCTCCTCTCATCGGACGGAGCCAGCGTCGATCGCTGGAGCATCGTCGAGCCCGCCCCGGGATCCAGCTGGCGTCACGCGGGCATCTACAACATGGTCGTTCGACGTGCGCGCTGTTACGACGCCGACCACGACTGCCAGTCACGCTCGAGGGGAAGCGGCCATAGCGCCCACCCACGCCAGCGCACGCCCTGCACCTTTAAGGAGACGCAGGTAGCAAGGAGTTCGTTTTTCTCACGGCGGTGGTAGCGGGGCCTGTGGGCGGGGATCACAGTGGGTACTCCGAGACGGGGTCGGTGCCGCACCGGGGGCACTGCCAGGTGGTGGGAGCTGGTGGAAGGCGGAGAGCGGGGCGGAGGGCGCCAGGTTGCTGGGGTCTGCAGCCCCCAGCAACCGATGACCGGTCAGCTCAGCCGGGCGTCGGCGTAGGCGACCATGGCGTCCCGCTGGTATTCGGCCAGTCCGGCGGCGACCTGGTCGTAAGCCGCGCGCCACTGCGCGTCGTCGACATAGTTCTGCCCCAGGGCCCTGAACGCGGCCGCGTCCGGGGTCCACATCCGACAGACGCCCCGGTAATGGGCATCGACCTCGGCCTGCACGCCGGGGTCGGTCACCGGCGTGGCGGTCTGCATGAAGCGGGCCATGCGGACCATGGCCGCGGTCGCCTCACCCTGCAGCCGCTCCATGTCCGCCTCGGTGAGCGTGGCGGCGAACTGCGCCGACTGCTGCGCCTGGTCGGGCCACTGAGTGCGAGCGGGCGACTCGTAGCGGGCGGTGTCGAAGCCGGTGAAAAGGTTCTCCGGTCTGCTGATCTTTCCCATGTCGGGTGTCTCCTCGTCCTGCTCCAGTTGGGCGATGGTGCGGGCGACCGTGCGGGTGAGCACGTCGAGGCGGTCCCGCTCGGCCAGCAGCCTGCGCTGGTGCTCGCGCAGAGCGGCCACCTGATCGACCTGGTGCTCTAGGACCGCCGCGATCTTGCGCAGCCCCAGGCCCAGTTCCCGCATCAGCAGAATCTGCTGCAGCCGCAGCAGTCCGGCCTGCTCGTAGTAGCGGTGGCCGTTGCTGCCGGTGTACGCGGGAGCGAGCAGACCGATTTCGTCGTAGTGACGCAGGGTCCGGGACGTCACCCCGGACATCCGGGCTACGTCCGCGATCGACCAAGCCATAGCCGCACCTTCTTCGCCGGGCCGGTGTGTCCGGCCACAGGAGCGACCGTAGGAGTTGACGCAGCGGAATGCGCAAGCCGCACCGGACATGCCCTGACCCGTACCTTCCATCTTCGTCGGCTACCTGCACTTGCCCACCGAGCCGGACGGGTCGCCCGCCCCCACCCTGGCGACGGGATCGGAGACGTCCACAGGCGGCTCCGCGCCCTGGCTGTCGCTCGGGCCCTCCTGGCCTCGCGGCCCTCAACTCGCGCGTCCAGGACGTGGCCAAGACACCGGGCGTCTGCGAGTTGCTCGCCAGCCTGGCCGACTACGCGGGCCTGCCCGCCGGCCCCCGCCGCGTCGCCATCGGATGTGCAGGCGGTACACACACCGGGGAACCGGGCTCACCGAAACCCCTGGCCCGCGAAGTGCGCGCCCGCGGCTGCCAGGTTGCCGTCGAACACCTCCCGACCATTGACTCCGGCTAGCTGCCACTGCCAGCGGCGGGCGCCGCAGCGGCGTGCCAGGTTCGGGCGTAGCCCTCGCGGAGGGCTCCGCCTACGAGGGCGAGGATTTCCACCGCAGCATGGGCGAAGTCTTCGGGCTGGCCGTTCTGGCAGAGGCGGCGGTAGCTGTCCAGGAGGGCTCCCCCGTGTTCGGGGTCGGCCTGCAGCAGGCGGCGAGGCAGCCACTTTCCGCTTCCGGTCCATGCCCGGCGGTGGTCGAAGAGGAGGTCGGCGGCGGTGCTGAGGACGACGTTGGCCACGGCGAGGCGCTCGACGACGTCAGCGGCGTCGGCGAGGTCGTCTAGCGCCTCGGTGAGCACGTACCGCTGACTCTCGATCTTTGCGGAGTCCAGAGCGCCGGGGCCCTCACGGAGGGCGTCCTCCGCGTGCTGCTTGATGCGGGTGGCCGTTCCGTCTCGCTCGTAAAGCACGATTCCGTCGGCGTACATGCGCTGCATGACGCCGCGGCGTGAGGCTGCGTCAGCCGCGAAGAGCTCGTCGAGCCCAGCCCGTGTGTGAAGGAACAGCTCGACCAGCCGTTCCTCGAAGCGGAGGGTCTCTCGGCGAGTCTCACCCCCGTCCTCGATCACAACCGCGATGTCCAGGTCGCTGGTGGTGGTGGCGCGGCCGGACGCAGCGGAGCCTGCGAGGACCACGCTCAAGGCGTCGGGGAAACGCTCTGCAGCAAAGCGTCGCGTCTGGTTGACGAGGTGGGGGGGATCATCAGTGTGACTGCTCATGATTCACCAGGCTGGCACGCTCGCCACCGCCGTACCTAGGGATTTCACTCAAGCCCAGTGCTGGCCCTAGCCTTCCAGATCATGGCTGGGCCCGGGCCGCCTGGCTGTGATCCGCTGGATCTCGCCAGTAGTGCTTCGTGAAGGCGTGTTTGCCGTGCATGGTCTCTCTCATTCTCTCTCAGCGTTGTCCCATAAATGATCTACGGCATGCTGGTTGACCAGCGTCGTTCCCCGGTCACCCGGCGAGGGTGAGGTTGTGGAGGCGGGCGATGCCGAGCATGGCGTGGTGGACGCCGTCACCTTTGAGACGGCAGTCGCGGAGGATCTTCCAGGTCTTCATGCGGGCGAAGGCGTGCTCGATGCGGGCGCGGATCTTGCGGTGTGAGCGGTTGTGCTCCTCTTTCCAAGCCGGAAGGCCAGCCTGGCCGGGTGCGCGGCGGTGCGGGATGACCAGGCCAGTGCCCCGGTAGCCGCCGTCGGCGATCACCGTGGCGCGGCCAACGGCGCCTTTCGTGCCGGACAGCTCCCACGCCTTGCAGTCGTTGCGGTTGCCGGGCAGCGGTCGGCCGACGGCGACGACGAGCCGGGTGTCGGCGTCGATGACGACCTGGTGGTTGGTGGAGTACGGGTAGTTCTTGGACTGCTCGGCGATGCTGTGGTCGCGGGTGGGGACCAGGGTGCCGTCCACGATCAGGACGGTGTCTGTGCGTAAGCGCTTGCGCTGCTGGGGTGCGAGTGCTGGGCCGAGGTGGTCGATGATGCGGTCGGCCGCGGACTTGGACACCCCGAACAGCGGTGCCAGTTGGCGCAGGGTGAGGTTGGTGCGCCAGTAGGCGGCGACCAGCAGCACCCGGTCCTCCAGCGGCAGGCTCCACGGCCGGCCTCTGCGGACCGGGTCGGCGCCCTCGCGCCGGAGCGCGGTGATCAGCTTGCCGAATTGCCTTGGGCTCAGCCCGCTGAAGGGAGGTATCCACGCGGGATCCGAAGCCGTGATGACGCCAGCCATTTCAAGATCATCGCAAGTGGCCCGGGCGTCTCTCCCTGTTCAGTACGTTTCAGGGGCTGGAGGAAGGTTCGCGGTCGTGTGCGCTTCCGCAATGTTGAACACACTGGCGCAAGCCGGACACTCTGCCCTGCCAAAGACGTACCTGATCCCCTCGGCGAGCCGCCGCTGCCCGTCCCGGCCGGCTGTGGCGTGCATCCATCGGCCCGGGTCGCGAAGCTCCTCGGCCGGGGCGGGCCGCAGCGGCCGCCGCTCGGTGTCGCCCTGATCCCAGTCCCGGATGGCCGCGTAGCAGCCGTAGTCGCCGACGGCGATGGTCACCTCCGCTTCGCAGTCGGGGCAGGACACGGCATAGAAGTCGTCGGTGAAGTCCCCCATGGAGGCGCTCCAGTGGTACTGCCCTGCGAGGGCGAGCAGATCACCGAAGAGCCGGTTGTAGTCGGCCGGACGCGTCCGAAGCCTCTGGTCCACGAGTTCCCGCAACCGGTCGACCTCGTTCGGACAGCCCGCGAGCAGAGCTTCACCGTCGGGGTGCCGCAACGTGCCGCGCACGATGGCACTGGCCAGTTCGAGTGCCTGGGCACACGCGGGAGCTAGAGCTGCCAAGCGCGGGAGAGCTGCGAAGCTCGCCGCGGAGACCGTCTCACCGTGGAGGCAGAGACGGTCCCACAGCTCGTCCCACGCCTCCGGAACTTCCTCTCGCTCCACCTGATCCAGGAGCAGTGGCACTCGCCCAACCGCCCCGTGAGCATCGACCACCTGCGTCCAGTCCGTCACAAGGGCATTCAACTGTTCCCATAGCCCCGCTGCCAACCTGCAGGATGACAGGGCCACGGGCTCCCGAGCCATTGCGGGATAGCCCTTCGGCAGCGTTGATGCGCTGTGTGCCGACTTTGCGGGCCTTCGCCCATGACGGAACCAGGTACCAGCGCAGCGGCCGCTGTTCCCTGCACCCGGCGTCGTCGCCGTCGCATGAGGTGCGCCTTGGGAACGGCCCATGCCTCATTGGTCGGACCATATTTCAATCGGCTCGAGGGTTTCTTCGGCACGTCAGTCGGTGACGGGTATCAGTTGGACAGGGCCTCGCGGTCCACGAGTGGGGACGTATCGGCCACCTATGCAGCCACTCTCCCCGCGCCCTCATTGCTGGCGCGGTGCTGGCTGTCGTTCGTATTGACCAGGCTGGCCGAGAGGGGAATGAGGCAGAGGACGGCCCCTTGGCCAGGGGGCGTGGCGCGGGGCCGCCCATGCCCTGCCAGTCCTGTCAGTACGGCAAGGCATTACGACGCTAGGACACAGCACGTATTTGTGCCTGCTGGGTGGCTCCTTCAGGTGAGAGTCAGCGTTCGGGACGGCACGTCGTTGGTGCCTGGCGATCCGGAGCGAGGCTCGAGGCGGCCTGTTGTCGGCTTGTTGGCCGGCGTAGGGCAGAAGGACACGGCAGCGGTCGGTGATTACGACGTAATCACCTTGGACTGGGGGAGAGGATTTGCCGGGGCTGGGGTGAACGGCTGTGCCCGGATGCCCGGGCCAAGGCGGATAGGGCCTGGTCACCCTGCTTGGTATCGGCGCTACTCGACCTGTGGGGCTGCGTCGCGTAACGGCTGCCGGACTGACCAAGTCCGGTGAGGGACTGTCAGGCGCGCCTTTTCGTTCAGCCTCTACGTCTCCCGTGGCTGTCGCCATCCACCGCCGCATGTGGGCCCGGACGCCGGTTCAGCCCACGCGGAGGCGGGCCCCGTGCACGATCATCCGGCGGGACGGACACGCCAACAGTTGACGATTACGGCGTAATCACCGTTTCTTGCCGTATTCTGGCCAAGTGCCCCAACATGGTGCCTGGTGTTGTCGCAATGAACTGGCCCAGGCGCTGATTCCTTGCACGAACCAGTTAACACGGGCCGACCGCAAGCAGTGAGAGATCGGGCGGCGAGCGACGGTTTCAACCAAGCCAGTGCCACCTTGCCGACTCAGTCTCACAACCTGGCTGACGCGGTCCAAGGCAGGACATCGGCTCTGGCAGCGATCGCGAGGTACCCGCGCGGCAACTTGCGGGTGATTACGTCGTAATCGCCCAGCGTCTGAGGATGACGGCCCAACAATGATGCGTAACTAACGTGTCGATCGCACGAAAGATCTTGGACGTTAGTATGGTGTCCTCATGAGCTCGCCAGCGTCTTCCAGCGACCGCGAGAAGGTCGTCTCCAAACTGCCGGGATGGCTCCGGCAAAACCTCAAAGTCAGAGCCGCCCAGCGCGGCGTCGAGATCCAGGCTGCAGTGGAACAAGGCATCAGAGACTGGTGCAGCCTGGCCTCCACCGCCGTAACCGTCGACACCGCCGGCGCCGACTCCTTCTCCACATTCCTGCCCCCCGGGCAGTGGGAAGAGTTCCGGCAGATCGCAACCGACCGACGGGTCTCCCTCACCCAGGGGCTTGCCCAGTCCGTCCAGCTCTGGCTCGACGCCAATCCCGCGCCGGACGTGGAACGGCCCGAGATCACCCGCCGCATCATCGTCTGCAACCAGAAGGGCGGTGTCGGCAAGACAGCGATCACCGCGGGTCTCGGGGAGGCACTGGCCGAGGACCCCAACGGTCTGCACCCCGTCCGCGTGGCCAAGGCACTCACCAAGGCGTTGAGGGAAAGCGAAACGCACACAGGCGAAGACGCGTCGGCAGACGACCCCCTGGACATCGAGAACCTGCCCGGCCCAGGCCTGAAGGTACTCCTCGTCGATTTCGACCCGCAGTGCCACCTCACCAACCAGTTGGGTGCCTCTCCCCTGCCGATGAACGGGGACAGCCTCACCAACCACATGGCGGGCGACCCCAAGGGCGAACTCCGCGACCTCATCATTTCCATCGACGACGACACGTTCGATGGCCGACTCCACCTCCTGCCCGCCTGCAACGACGCCTTCCTGCTCGATGTGCGTCTCTCCGCAGTGCGAGCCCGGGAAGCCGCCCTCGAGAGGGCCCTCGCCCCGCTCGAGGGTGATTACGACGTAATCATCGTCGACTGTCCCCCGAGCCTTGGACTCAGCATGGACGCAGCGGCCTACTACGGCCGCCGCCGTGATGGAGAGCGGCCCGGACAGTCCGGCGCGCTGATCGTTGTGCAGGCCGAGGACAGCTCCGCAGACGCCTACGAACTCCTGACCACACAGATCGACGACCTGCGTGGTGACCTCCAAGTCGACATCGACTACCTCGGCATCGTGGTCAACCTGTACGACTCTCGCCGCGGCTACATCGCTACCTCGTCGCTCCAGGGATGGGTCGACATAAAGGATCCCCGAGTCGTGGGACTCATCGGAGACCTCAAGGAACAGAAGGAAGCGGTCCGAGTGAAGCGGCCTTTGCTGTCGTACGCTCCCAAGTCGCAGCAGGCTGTGGGCATGCGTGCTCTGGCCCGGGAGGTGTTGTGAGTAAGGCCGACCGACTCGGAGCCGGCCGTTTCGGTGGGGGAGTACGACCGGTCAGTGCCCGCCGTCAGGCAGTCGCTGCCGCCACCGGAGTTCCAACCGAAGGTGTCGCTCCGCCGACAAAACTGTCCCCCGACCTCATCAGCCTGAACCCGGACAACCCACGGTCCAGCCTCGGCGAGCTCACCGATCTCGTCGGAAGCCTTCGCGACCACGGCCAGAAGATCGCCATCACGATCATGAACCGGGATGCGTACATCCGTGCCTACCCGGACAAGGAAGCCGACCTCGAAGAAGGCACCGCATACGTCGTTGTCGACGGAAGCAGCCGCCTGGCTGCAGCCCGGGAAGCCGGGCTGGCCGAAGTGAAGGTGATGGTCGACGACGACCAGGGCACCACCCCCGAGGAACTCCTTGAGTCCGCGCTCGTCGCCAACATCCACCGCCAGGACCTCTCAGAGATGGACGAAGCCCGCGCCCTGCAACGGCTCCTGGCCATCCACGGCAGCCAGCGGGCCCTGGCCAAGCGCCTGCACCGCTCGCAAGGCTGGGTGTCTCAACGCCTGGCCCTGCTCAATCTGACCCCCGAACTGCAGGAGCGCATCGGCCAGGACCCCATCGAACTTCTGCGCGCGGTCGGCAACAAGCCGGCCGATCAACAGGAAGCGGCTCTCGAAGAGCTCAAGGCGGAGCAGACCCGCAAGGAGCAGGACAAGAGGGCAGCCCGGTCGAAACCCAAGCCGAAGCCGAAGGAAGAACAACCCGGGGACAACCCGAAGGCCGAGCCTCCACAGGGTGAGGCCAGTGCTGCCGGCGGTGCCTCAGCTCACGGAGCGCTAGATCGGCAGGGGCAGTCCGGCTCCCCGGAGACTGGCAAGCCCGTACCGTCTGACATTCCCGAGCCGCGTACGCAAGAGCCCTCGCCGGAAGCTTCCGAAACCACGAAACACCCCGACCGGCAGCCCCGGAAGGTGCCCTACGACGAGCCCGGCCCCCTCGCCATGCTGCTGGACTCGAGGATCTCCTCGGACGAGACGTTCTTCGATCTCTTGCGCATCCTCGGGGTGAGAGGCCTTGATCGAGACCCGGCACGTCTCGGTGAACTGGCACAGGCCCTTGCCGAACAAGCAGCCGCCAGGGTCGACTGACCGCCGGGCAGTCCGTCTCTTGTACGCGAAAGGCAACTGCTGACGCTGCGACGCTGCGACGCTGCCCCGGATTAACGGCCGACGGCCCGGCGTCGTTCGGTAAGTAACCCTGGAACAAGAGAGGAAGGGGCGCCGGGGTGCCGGTTAGGCGTCGGCCGCGGCCTCCCGCGCCGTACCGCCGACAGTGTGGCGACGCCGATGGGTGGGGGAGAGGCCGGGGCACACGGCATGCCAGCGAGTTGATCCGGGCGCTCTCATGGTCTCTCCTTCGGGGACCATGAGAGCGCCCGGGCAGCCTCAGGCCCTGACGGGACCGCCTGTACCGGGCACCGCGCGGTAGTTGGATCCGAAGGCGGAGCAGTAGGCGTAGGACCAGTGGTTGTTTTTGGTGACCACGCCCCTGGCCGTCTTCGTCGAGCTTCCATTGGAGCACGTAGCCTTCGCGTAGTACGCGAAGGCTACGTCGCAGGCCACCCCGTAGCTGTTGCGGTCGGACCATTCCGCACCGCCGATGCACCATGAGGGAATGCTTGCCGCGCTCTGCGGTGAGGACTGGATCGCCTGAGCGGGGATGGTGACCCCGAGCGCGAGGGTGGCTCCGGCGATGGTTGCCGCGAAGGCGTGACGACACGCATGGATCTCTCCTTGTCTGGGTGGAGGTGGTGAGCTGGGCTCGTGCCGCTGACCCGCGCCAGCGAGGTGAGTTACAGGAACCCGGCCAACGGCGGTCTACCTGCACCGTGGCGACAGTTGGGCCGGCCCAGCACCACAGAGATTGCTGGCCGTCGGCAGGCCGAGACAACGTCAACCGGCTGTCCCGGACAGTGCTGGGTTGTCCGGGCTGGTCACGGCCTTGTCCGGGTTACGTCCCGGACAGCGAGAGCATGGCCAAATCCGCCGTTGCTCGTGTGTCATGGCAGCAGCACGATGACGTTCGTGGGGGATCCGGGGGAGTTGTCGCCGTACAAAGCCCGAGATGCTGCCGGCTTTGTCCGGTCGATGCAGCAGCTCAAGGAACGTTCGGGGTTGACGTATCGCGAATTGGAGGAGCGGTCCGCGCGAAGCGGCGACCCGCTGGCGCGCAGCACGCTGGCCGACGTACTGCGACGGACGAGCCTGCCTAGGCCCGACGTGCTGGCCGCGTTTGTCCGTGCCTGCGGGGAAGGGCAGCGGGTCGATGCCTGGCTGAAGGCCAGGGACCGGATCGCTGCAGACATCGCTGCCATGACCGCTACGGCGTCCGAGGCCGAGGCTCAACCGCAGATCGAGGACTCGATAGGTGCGAGGCCGCGCCGGGTCAAGGGCCGCACGGTCGCGCTGGTGACCGTGGTCATGGTCCCGCTGCTCGCTTTTGGTCGCCTGGGGGTTTTTCCCTGGCAGCTCCGGTGATCCAGACGCGTCGCCCCCCACTTCCCGGACTCCCGTCGACGGCTGGGTCACCATCCGCCCCGGCCGTACGCCCGACCTCTGCCTGACCGACGGCCGAGACCGGGACGGCGCCTATGGCAGCGCCGTCGCTGTCCAACTCCCCTGTGCCCAGGCCACCGTGCCGCGCACTTACCTTGAACCGACCGGCGGGGGCCTGTACCGCATCCAGTGGCACCATCCCCAGGAGGGAAGAGGATGCCTGACCATCATGAACACCGGCCCGGTAAAGGGCATGCTCGAGCCGCGGGACAACTGTGCCCAGGCCACCCTGTTCCGTCTCGAACCCATCGCCAGCGACAGCGCAGGGGGTTTCCGGCTACGTCCGGCCAACAGCAGCGAGTGCATCGGCATCGCCGACAACAGCACACGCGTGGGGGCCGAGGCGACAGAAGAACGATGTACCGGCGCGGCCGATCAACGGTTTTTCCTCCGGACTGAGTGACGGTCTTCACTGCGGTCAGTTGCAGGAGCAGCACTCGGTGGGATCCTCACCCGAGGCGAGGCTGACGGCCTCCCTGAAGGGGCGCGCCATCGGGAGCGCGCGGCGGTGGACTTCTTCCTGAAGCCCGGCGAGGCGCTGCACATCACGGTGCACCTGGTCCGACTGCTCCTATAGACGGCATACGGTAGCGAACCCGGACCGGCGCTCCCTGGCGCGATGTGTCAGAACGCTACGGTCCCTGGGACCGGGCCCATGACCTGTTCCGGCGCTGGCAGCGAGATGGCACGTGGGCCAGGATCGTCACCCAGCTGCAGGCCGAGGCCGACGCGAAGGGCCTGATCACCTGGGACGTGAACGTCGACTCCACCGTCTGCCGGGCCCGCCAGCACGCCGCCGGGGCAGTCTTTAACCTTCGGCGGAGTCTCAGTGAGACCGGTAGGTTCTCCACAGTGACCTCGATGGAGACGCAAGGCCTCGCGTCGATGACCGACGAGGCCCAGTTGCGCTGGATAGCGCTGGGAGACACGACCCGGAAGCCGCCCATAGTCATGCTCCATGGCGGTCCGGGTCTGCCGGACTACCTGGGCGATGTCGCCCCCATGGTCGCGGACCTTGCCCCCGTGTACCGGTATGACCAGCGTGGCACGGGCCGGTCCCCGTGGCAGGGGCGCCATTCCCTCGCCCGGCATGTCGACGATCTCGCCGAGTTGCTCGACGCATGGGACGTGCCTAAGGCCGTGCTGATTGGGCACTCCTATGGTACCGACCTGGCTAGCCGGTTCTGCCTGATGCACCCTGACCGGGTTGCCGCGATGCTGCTGATGTGCGGGCCGTTCGTCGGTGATTGGTGTTCCGGGGACCGAGCGGAGCGAGACCGCCGCATGTCCGCAGCACAGCAGGAGCGACTCCGTGCATTGGAGGAGACGCTGGACCGCACAGAGGAGCAGGAAGTCGAGCTGCTCACGCTGGCCTGGTTCACTGACCACGCCGATCCCGAACGCGGGTGGCACTGGGCCGCGCAGGGCGCCCGGCGGCGTCGCCCCGTCAACTGGGCTATGAACGGTGAACTCGGCAAGGAACGACGCGCTGACCCGCTCGATGAACACCTGGAGGAGCTGCGCGCCTGCCTGCCCGCGCGAGCAGAGCTTCTCGGTGGGGCCGCCGATCCCCGCCCGGTGTCGGCTCTTGAATCACTCGCACTCCGGCTCAATCTTCCGCTGACGCGGATCGAGGGCGCTGGGCACGAACCCTGGTTGGAACAGCCCGACGCCGTACGTGCGCACCTGCGGCGATTCGTGCAAGGCACGGTAGGCGCATAAGGCTTCGACCCCATTTCCCGGTGGCCTCATCCCCGGCAGTCGGCACTGCGGCAGTTCCGACGTTCGAAATACGTCCCGAACTAGGCCTCTGACCTGGGTATTCTCCGGACGCGGAGGCGGCCTTCGTCTGATCATGTGCTCCGACCAAGGTGCACTGACCGAGACGAAAGCCGTGAGCGTGAGTCTGCTGCCTGAAGCTGTTCCCAGCGAAGCGTTCGCGGAAGCGCAATGAGTTGTACGCATGTCTGACCGTGCGGCGCGATGAGCTGTTCGAGTTGGCGGACGCGGTGTTGTGTGCACCAGGTGCGGTGCACTCGGCGGTGGAGCTGACGCTGCTGCCCGAACACCGCCGTGGGCACGGGGCGATGTATGACGGCCTCAACCAGGCCGAATCGACGCCGACCGGCTGCGGTCGCTGCTGGCCGGTAGACGGGGGTGCTGTCTTGGACCGGGGGGCTGCAAACCGGGGACCATGCGTGAGACGGAGACCGGCAGCCTGGTCAGGGGGTGGTGCCGGTCGAGGGCTCGGCAGCCGAGACCGAAGAGCATGCCGAGTCTGGTGAGGACGACGCAGGGCCACACCGGTGGCGGTGCGGCCGTCGCCGACATCCACACCGCACGGCTCATCCCCGTCATGGGCCGGGGTACCGGCCCATGACGGGGATGAGCAAGGAGTCCGGAAACCGATGTGGTGTTCGTGAACTCTCAGCCGAGAAGGGTTTCACCGATGCGGGATCCGGTGGAGATTCCGTATTCCCTAGGACCGAAGACGCTGACTCCGCTGGTGCTCAGGCCGCTGCGGCTGCCCCGTAGTTGCCAGATGGCACCGTTGCCGTGGTGTTCGTGTGGGGCGGAGACGACGAGGTCCGCCTTGCCGTCGCGGTTGAAGTCGGCGAGGCGGATCTGGGAACCGAAGGCGTCGTTGTTCTGGGCGCCGCCGGGGATGCCGGGGGTGTTCTGTGAGTAGCGTGCGGCTCCGGAGGTGGTAAGTCCGCCAGCGCTTCCGCGCAACACCAGCACGTCGCCTCCCCTGAAGGTTCGGCCGAGAGTTTCGGAGGGGATGCCGATGGCGAGGTCTGCGCGGTGGTCGCCGTTGATATCGGCGATGGACAGGGCCGCGCCGAACTCGTCTTCCTTCTCGTTGTCACCGGGGATGCCGGCGGTGTTCTGGTGGTAGACGCGACCTGAGGGGGCGAGGCCGCCGTTGATGTGGGGGTCACCGTAGCGGACGGTGATGTAACCGGAGCCGTGACTGGGATCGGCCAGCCCGTTGGGGTTGAGGCGAGGGTTGGACAGGGCGATGACGAGGTCGTCGCGGCCGTCGCCGTTGAGGTCGCCGGCCGCCACGCGGTCACCGCCGGCGAGCCGGGCCTGGGCGGTGAAGGAGCCGGCGTCGGCGGAGCCGGGGCTCTGGCCGTAGACAAGGGTGCTTTTCTGCTGGACGACGGCCAGTTCGTCCTTGCCGTCGCCGGTGAAGTCCCCGGCTGCCAGGTTCCAGCTGCCGGTGACATCGGCGTCGCTCACGTCGATCCCGGCTGGGGCTTTAGTGGGGGTGAACGTGCCGGAGTACAGCCGCAGGGATGTCTGCCCGCTGACGGCGATGTCCGGGCGGGAGTCGCCGGTGAAGTCACCCACGGCGATGTCGGCGCCGAACATGCGGCCGGGATACGACGGTCCCGAGGGGAGCGCGAGGGCACTGCGAAACGGTGACGTTCCGCCCCAGAGTACGGTCACCGAGCCCTTCCCCGACACATCTCCTTCACTGCCGACCAGCAGGTCGGCGTACCCGTCGCGGTTCATGTCGCCGCTGGCGAGGCTGCCGCCGAAGGAATCCTGGTATCCAGCGGCGCCGGGGATGTTGGCGGAGTTCTGTGTGAGATAGACGTGCTTGCCGGTCAGGCCGTGAGCGGAGCCGAAGGTGATCAGAACAGCACCGGCGCCCTCCTTTCCGCTGACCGTCTTTCCAGGCATCCCGATAGCCAGGTCGCGGTATCCGTCGCCGTTGAAGTCGTCGGCCAACTTGGACACGGCAGCGACGGCCTGTCCGCCTGAGACAGCCACCAGAGTGCCGGTCAGACAAGCCGCTAAGGCCGCTGCCACGGCAAGACGCAGTGAATGACGCACGCAAATCCCCTCTTCCATCGCAGACGCCGACCGCGTCCGCGAACCAGAATGATGCCCCGCACCCCCGTGCGAGGCGGACCAACCGCTTGATCACGCGATGCGTGACAGTGAACAGACTCCCCATCGGCGTCCATGGTTGTACCGCAGCCACCTGCGACACCTTTAGCAGGTAGGGGCCGCGTCGCGACGCGGCGCAGTGAGCCGTGGCGGGCCTGCCTCGCCTGACCTGACGGCCGGACATCCGCGCGGCCGCCATCTCCCTCACCCAGATCAACCTGCACCGCAAGATCGTCAAGCATGCGGCATTCATCGGTCAGTACCCGATCGCGATCCTTTCCGACTGCGTGGTCTACGCGGCAGCCGGGCCCTCGCCGCTGGACTTCCTGCCCTACCCGGACGGCAAGCCGCTGCCTAGCGGCTTCAGGCTCGGCGTCAACCCGGGCCTGGTCAAGCACGAAGGCACCCAGAGCGTGCTGTGGGGCGAGGAGGTCCTCAGCCGGTTCGACACCCCCGACCTCAACCTCGCCCGATACATTAAGGGTGGCACCGTCACCGACAGCAGAGGGCAGGAGAGTTCGATGAGCCTGTTCGGGGACGGCCTGGACGCCGCGGTGCGCAAGGCGTTCACCCGCCCGGTGCCCAAGAGCGCGCCCGCGCAGATGCGCTACCTGGTCAAGCAGCTCAAGGGCACGAAGGCGGTCGCCCAGCTGCTGCGCATCTCCCAGCGCACCGTCGAACGCTACGTGAAGAACCAGATCAGAAAGCCCCGCCCGGACCTCGCCGCGCGCCTGGAGCGCGAGGTGGCGAAGCGGTGGCAGCCGCAGGTCCGCGCCAGGGCTCGGCAGCAGGCGGCGACGACCGGTGGCATCGTCATCGACACCCGCGCCCGGCTCGGGTACACCGCGCCGATCGGCACCACCGACGAGGACCGCATCCGGTACCTGACGGTTGCCCTGCCCCCGCAGTACGCCGCCCGGCTCTTCGACGCCCAGGAGGCCGGCGCCGGCGACCAGCGGTTCCAGCAGATCACCGCCGAAGCGCTCAAGGACGTGTACTTCCAGGACAACGGCCGCCGAGCCGGCAGCCTGGAGGAGGTCCACTTCACGGAGATCGAGCACCTGGAATTCGAGCTGTAGCCCAGCTCCTCATCCCCCTGGGTAGCTGGATCCCGCGGAGGCAAGCGCTTCGCTGCCAACGCGCTACGACCTTGTCCGGGTAGCAGCCTGGTAGCACCCGACCAGTTTCTCCATGCCGGTCAGGCCAGCGTGCAGGCAAATTGCCGGAGCCAGTCGTCCACCTGCTCCAGCCGGTCGGCAGCGTCGCGCAGATCCAGGACCGGGTTAGCGCGAAAGACGCCGCCGGACGACGCCCCGGCGTCTGGCATCCCCTGCAAGCCGTCGGAGTGGAGGAGGTCCTTGACATGCCGATCCGTACCGAGATGAAGCTCGCGTGGCTGCGCTGCCAGACGGGGTCGATATCGGTGATGCGGGCGATCTCCGCCACGACCTTGGGGTCGGCTGTCGTCTTCAGGGATCCTTCGAGCAGGTCAGGAGTGGATCAAGCTCGCCATTTGGCGAGACACACCACAATTTCAGATGCACTGAGCCTTTTCCAACTTGGCCTGCGCCGGTTCAGGCACACCGTCGCAGGGCTCATGCCTTTCTGAGGGTGATCGCCTGTGTGATAGCCGCGCCGACCACCAAGAAGCCTGCGGCGACGCCGAGCAGGACACCCGTGGGCACCAGGGCATCCGTCGAGTCTGAGGCATTCTGCAAGTGGGTGAGCATGATGTTGACCGGGGAAACGCCTTTGCCCAGCAGCACGGCCAGTAGGAGACCCAGGGCGAGGACGAGCGCGTAGCCCTGCCGTCGGAACACCAGCCGTGAGCAGACCAGTCCGATGGCTATGCCGGTGAAAGCGCAGGTGAGTTGGGCCTCGGTCCCCAGCGCCAGGTCCGCAAGGCCGGGTGTGTGGGTTCCGAACATCAGCGGCAGCACCAGACCAGCAGCCGTCAGCAGCAGGCACCACACGGCGGCCGTCCCGACCGTCGCTAGCAGAACGCGTAGATGGCTGCCGGTGCTGACGACGACGACCGAGCGGTGTGCCTGATCCTCGAGACCGATCAGTGCCATGGTCAGCCAGACCGAGCACAGCAGCATGGCCCCGGCCACCGAGGCGTAGGTCGCGGTGAGCGGGCCGGCATCGCTGCTGGTCAGCACGGCCACGAGACCGAGGAACAGCAGTAGCGGCGCGAGGTAGCGCTGGGAGAGCAGCAGCACCGTGAACATGTAGCGGATCAGGGCGATCACAGGGCGGTCCTCCCCTCATCGAACCGGGAATTGTGTTCACCCACTGCCTCGGTGAGGCCCGCCACCGACCACCGGTGCTGCAGCGCCGTCAGCAGTACGGCGTCCGAGTGCTCCCGCGCCACCCGCAGGACGACCTCCCCGCCGCGCCGGGCGGAGTCCACCACACCCGGCAGCGTGGCCCAGTTCACCTCGACCGGCATGACGCCGGTGGGCGGCGCGGTCAGGATCAACTCGACCATCGAGGCCCAGCCCCCGGCGTGCCGGCCGCCGTGCAAGGTGACCCGGCAGTCGCTGATGACGTAGACGCCGCTGGCGTGCGTCTCGATGATCGCCTCGCGGTGGTCGGTGAGGACCACCGCCCCGCCCTGTGCGGCCACTTCGTCGATGATTTCGGCGAGGACCCTGTGGGCCGAGGCGTCCAGACCTGACCAGGGCTCGTCAAGAACCAGCAGGTCGGGCTGGACGATCAGGGCCTGGGCGAGCGCCACCTTCTGCGCGTTGCCCTTCGACAGCGCGCGCAGCGATGCGCTCCGCCCACCCACCAGGGACAGCCGCTCCAGAAGGTGATTGCCTCGGGTACGGGCGGCGGAGGCCGACAGGCCGCGGACGCGCCCCATGTGGGTGAGGTAAGAGATCGCCGAGATGCGGTCATGGGCGGTGAAGCGGTCCGGTACGTAACCGATGTGTGGTGGTCGGCCCGACACGCTTCCGGAGGTGGGCTGGGACAGTCCGGCGAGGATCCTCAGCAAGGTCGACTTCCCTGAACCGTTGCTGCCCACCACCGCGAAAACGCCACCGGCCGAGACCTTCATGTCCACGTCGCGGAGGACCCACCATCCTCCGCCGTAACGTTTGCCGACCGCCTCACAACGTAGCAACTCGTCCTCCCTGTAACCTACGCGCTAGCCCTTCCAGCCTGACGGGCGGGCTTGACAGTTATGCTGACAGGCAGGTGAAGCCGCTGGTAGATGGCTTTCGACCAAGAGAACCGTCTCCACCAGAGGCTTCGCGTGCTTGTTTACCCGTCGGGTGTCGACGTGTCCAGCTCTGCCCTTCGCTTCCTGTCCGCCCGGCTGCAAGCGCGTCGCCGAGCTCTTGGTACCCGATGGCGGCGGCTGAGTGCGGGTCGACAGGCTCTGCTCGCCCTCGCCCACCTCCGCAACGGACACACCTACGCCCAGCTTGCAGCCGGTTTCGGCGTCGGTACCACTACCGCCTACCGCTACGTCACCGAGGCCGTGGAGCTCCTGGCCGCCCTCGCACCCACACTCGCCGAAGCCGTACGGGCCGCGTCGATGAAGGCGTATCTGATCCTGGATGGGACGCTTCTGCCCATCGACCGGATCGCCGCCGACCGGCCCTTCTACTCGGGCAAACACAAGAAGCACGGCATGAACGTGCAGCTAATCGCCGACCCGAAGGGCCGATTGCTGTGGGCCTCACCAGCCCTGCCCGGAGCCGTCCATGACGTCCGGGCGGCACGCGAGCACGGCATCGTCCATGCTCTCGCCAAGGCGGGCATCAACTGCTGGGCCGACAAGGGCTACCAGGGTGCCGGCGGCACGGTCCGCACTCCTTACCGTGGCCGTTGGAACAGCCTTTCCACAGGCCAGCAGGAGGTCAACCGTTCCCATGCGAAGATCAGGGCACTCGTCGAGCAGGCCGTCGCCACTCTGAAGTCCTGGCGGCTCCTCTGCCGGCTCCGATGCTCAACCACCCGGATCACGAGCCTCGTCCAGGCCGTCCTCAGCCTGCATCTGGCCAGCCCAAACTGAGGATGGAAAAGGCTCACTGTCACCATCGACCGGCTCGGCACCTCAGTCGGTCTAGCAACCGCGGGCTACTGGGGCCTGGATCCCGCGTTTCCTGGTCAATGCCGACTGCTGCTGTACCTGGGCCCACCGAGGTTCTGGGTCCGCGGCCGCGGGTTCCACCGGAGCGGTCCCAGCCTCCCAGGGCCTAGCGATACCTTGGTTAGACATCCCCATGCCGCGCCCTACTGAGGCCTCAATGAGCGAACGGTCGGCACCCGCCGACAATGCGCGGCAGCGGCTTGACCCCGCGGCCGCCGACGCCGTGCACCCTGCCCGTACCGGGCCATCGCCGATCAGTTCGTCGGCGCCCTGGATGGGATCGCCGCGAACGTTTGCCGTCGGTGAGGGATTGCAACCCTTCGCGAGCAGCATCTCGCCCGCCTTGCCCGTCAGCGTCCGGCCGTCGCCTGATGACCAAAACAGCAGAGCCGGCGCCGCGCCCGCATCGCGTTCTCCGACTCGGCTACCAAGCAGCTGAGGAAAGGCCTGCTGGGCAAGAGCGACCGAAGCGACTCAGCCGAAGTTCGCCGTTGCCTGAGGTGAGGCAGACGTTTGTCGGAGGCTCAGTCGCTTCAGTCGCTTGGGTCGCTGCACAGGGAGGACAGGCAGCGACTGAAGGCACAGCTACTCAGCGAGTGTTCGGTCGCTGCTCCCAGGAACTACAAAACTGCAGGTCAACGCGGTTGCGGCAGGTTCACAGCGACTGAAGCGACTCAAGGTCGGAGTATATGAGGACATTCGTGTGCGCGTGTGTGCGTTATATATAGGAAGCTTCAGTCGCTTCAGTCGCTGTTCTAGGTCGCCGATGGTCTCTGACCTGCGGTTTTCTGTAGCCATGAGGAGTAGCGACTGAACGCATCTCGGTCGCTACGCGCTCTGCTGGGTCGCTGTCCAGGCCTGCCGATCGCACTATCGACACGGCATCAGGGTTCCTTCGCATGTGCTTCACGACCTCATGGGCTACATTCGCTAGGCTGTGTCCATCGTTGAGTCGCTTCAGTCGCTGATAGGGGGTGCAAATGCCTGCTGACCTGCGATCTCCTGGCAGCGACTCACGGAAGCCAGGCCCAGAGTCTTCAGTCGCTGCCTCCCTGGTTACCGCCCGCTGGTGCGCGCGCCGCGGCTGGCCCGTGCACCCTCTCGCAGCCGGCCGCAAGACCCCAGCTGGGAACTGTACTCACTGCCGCACGGCCCCGCACCCGCCAGCCGAGTGCCCCTGCCTGCCTGCAGGACGCTGGTGCCACGGCTTCCACGCCGCCACCCTCGACCAACGCCGTATCACCACCTGGTGGGGGGAGCACCCGGAATTCGGCGTCGGCATCGCCTGCGGCCCGGCCGGGCTAGTCGTCATCGACATCGACGCCCACCGGACCCAACCGCCCACCCGCGACCGGATCCTGCCCGGCATCCCGATTGGCGAACACGTCGACCTCACAGGCCTGGCCAACGGATACCACACCATCGCCGTCCTGGCCGCCCTCCGCGGCCAGCGCAGCCCCGCGGAGGACGACACCACGCTGCGCGTCCGCACGCCCTCAGGCGGCCTGCACGTCTGGTACAGGGCCACGGACAGCCGCCGCTGGCGCTGCTCCTCCGGTTCCAGTCACGGCACCGCCCTGGCCTGGCAGGTCGACGTCCGTGCCCACGGCGGCTACATCATCGCTCCGGGCACCACCACCCGCGACGGTACCTACACCCCGATCGACAGCGTCCGTGAGCCGGCTGCCCTGCCCACCTGGCTCGCTCAGGAACTGGAACGCACCGGCCACCTGCCCGCCCCGAGCATCCCCGCCCCCCGCTCAGTTCCGCCGCGTGCCCAACAAGCCGTACTCGCTGCGGGCGGCGGCCGCGGCCGCACTCAGCGCATGCTCGCCTCTGTTCTTGCCCCCGTCGAGGCCTGCGGCCAAGTCGCCGAAGGCGCCGGGTTCTCCGACACCCTCAATCGGGCCGCCTACACCCTCGGCGGACTCGTTGCAGCAGGCCGGCTCACCGAGGAAGAAGCCGAACAGGCACTCACCGAGACCGCGACCGCCGCCCGCCCCGGCCAGGAACGTCGCGCCGCCCAGATCATCCGCAGTGGCATGGCCGCCGGCCGTCAGCACCCCCTCCACCTGGGAAGGGGCCCCCGATGACGGCACCTAGAAATGAGACGGAAGCACTCTTCGAGTTCGACCCCGAAGCCGTCGCCGCACAGATCCGCAACCAGACCTCCCTAACCCAGGCCACCACCGTTGCCCTGCCCGCACAAGCGGACGCATCCCGCGCCGCCGCCGGCGAAGCAACCTCCGCAGGGCTGCTCCCGGACACCCTTACCGACCGTGGGAACGCAAAGCTCTTCGTCAAGCTGTACGCCAACGACTACCGGCACGTCCCCGGCATCGGCTGGTACCGGTGGGACACCACCCGGTGGCAAATTGACGAGGACGACACCGTGCTATGGGCCGCCGGCGACCTCGCAGAAGCGATCGCAACCCACGACCCCCGCGGCCTGTTCACCACCCAGGCCCTGCAATCACATCGCCGCCGCGCCCTGTCCACCACAGGCATCAACGCCATGCTCACCCAAGCCAAGTCCGCCCCCGGCATGGTCCTCAACGCAGCCCGACTCGACGCCGACCCCTACGCGCTGTGCACCCCCAACGGCATCGTCGACCTGCGCACCGGCCTCATCAAAAACCCCGACCCGAACAAAGACTTCCACTCCCGCTCCACCACGGTCGGCCCCGAACCCATGCCCACCCCCCGGTGGAACCGATTCCTGACCGACACCTTCGGCGCCGACGCCGAAGACCAGGAAATGATTGCCTACCTGCAATTGCTGCTGGGCTACTCCGTGACAGGCGACGTCGGCGGCCAGGTACTGCCCTTCCTCTTCGGCTCCGGCAAGAACGGCAAGTCCGTCCTCCTGGACGTGCTCATGAAACTGCTGGGCGACTACGCAGACGCTGCCCCACCCGGCTTCCTCATGGCCCGCCCCTACGAGGGCCACCCCACTGACCTGGCCGAGTTGCACGGCCGGCGCGTCATCGTCTGCTCCGAGGTCAAGCCGGGAGACAAATTCGACGAGGGCCGCGTCAAACTGCTGACCGGCGGCGACCGCATCAAAGCCCGGCGCATGCGCCAGGACTTCTTCAGCTTCAACCCCACTCACAAGCTGTGGCTGCTCGGCAACCACCGCCCCGAAGTCGGCACCGGCGGCTTTGCGTTTTGGCGGCGCATGCGTCTGATCCCGTTCGAACGGGTCGTCCCCGACCACCGAAAGATCGACAACCTGGCGGACATCCTCGTCACCGAGGAAGGCCCCGGCATCCTCGCCTGGCTCGTCGACGGTGCCCGCCGCTACCTCGCCGGCGACCGCGACCTCACCGGCCCCGAACGCGTCCGTATCGCTACCAGCACCTACGCCGAAACAGAGGACCACACCGGCCGCTTCTATGAGGAGTGCTGCACCCTCGCCCCCGACCTGCGCGCCGAGCAGACCGCCCTCTACGCCGCCTACCGGACCTGGTGCCACAATGAGGGAGCACCAGCCGTCTCCTCACGCGCGTTCGCCGCCCGCACCCGAGAACTCGTCGGCCTGGCCTCACCCAAGGAAATGATCCTGTCCAACCAGCGCAAGCACTACCCCGGCATCGGACTGCTCACCGACCAGGAGAGGGACCACACATGAGCTCCCTGATCACCGAGGACGAGATCAGCCACGAAGCCGAACTGGTGTGGCTGGAGGACATCGACCGCCTCGACTACGTCCGCCAGAGCCTGGACCGGCTGCCCACCCGCAAGGGCAAGCCCGCCTACCACCGCGACGGCCGCATGGTCGGCTACGCCCTCCTCGACACCACCGCCAAACCCTCCCGCGCCTCCGGCACCTTCCGCCGCCGCGTCTTCTGGCTCCTGCCCCACGACCGTGACAGCCAGCCCGATGGCCTGTACGCCAAGAGCGCTCCCGCCGAAGCCATCGACCCCCGCACCCTTCAGCCTCGAGTCAAGGGCTACAAAACCGAACGCTCCGAAGGCGGCCCACCCTCGGCGGCCATGCAAGAACTCGGCATACAGCTCCCTCTGTAACCGCAGGTCGACCGCTGAAGAGATCCAGCTGTGATCGCCCAGCGACTTGTTGCTGGCGGTCAGACGGAGGCACATCATCTCTATCGGACCTCGGTGCCGCACTGTGAACTCTGTGCGCATCCGACAGTTTGTTGACTGAGTCAATCATCCGTACTTCAGGCTCAGCGGCGGACGGCATTGAAAGAGCGTCTCTCAGCCGCAGAGCCCATCGCTTCCCCAGGAGGGACCCGGGCGCCCGAGGAGTAACCGCTGTACCTGTTCGCCCCCTCAGGTGAAACGCTTTCGAGGCCGCGCAGGGCTCGAACGTTCCACGCAGGCGGCGGTGGGCCTCATGGACCGGTTGCTGATCACCGAAGCGAAGCCAACCGTGCCGCCCTCGGCGGGTCGAAGTCGGTTCGGGGGCCCCACGGCATGGGCAACCCACCGCCCGGGAACAGCGACGGGCAGGTCTTTCCGCCTCCGCCCAGCGACGGGAAGCACAAGAAGTAGCCGGCCATGGTGGCGATCACATCCGACGTCGACAGCCTCCGCTGGTCCCTGGCTGCCGCCATGGACCAGCGGGGCGACTGGCCCGAACTCTCCGCCTGGATCCGCGAGGCCGTCGACGAACTGCCCCGGCATCAGTTCGCCCCGGAGCGCATCTGGCGGTGGGACGGACACGCCTATGTGCCGGTGGAACTCGTCCCTCGCCCGGGACGCGGACGGACTCAACGCCTGGATTCACGACACCGAGCGGTCCTGGGCCGTGTTCTCGGCCATCGGAGAGGGCCGCACGGTCGCCACCCAGGGCGGCCCCCGGCGCCTGGCCGACGCAGTGGAAGCGGCCTGGGACACGTGGCTGGAGGTGGGCAGTCCCTCCCTGTACGACTTCGGGATGACGGTCACGGACAGCGGCACCACCCAGTGCATGTGGGCCAACGACGCTGACAGCGGTCCCCGCTGGTCGATCACCTAAGAGGTTTCGGTCCTGGTCCTCACACCATGGTCCCACCGTTGCGCCGTGACGGGCAGTCCCGTAGCAGCTTCCGGATCTGCTCGGAGCGGTCGACCCTCGGTCCGAGCTCGCGCACACGGCGCTGCAGCAGCGTCCTCGTCGCGTCGTCCAGATGCTGGCAGTGCCCCCTGAACACCTCGCGCAGTGCCTTCAGCGCCCAGTACTCGTTGAACGGCTTGTCCTCAGACACCGCTGCCTCGGCGAGGGCGGGCCCCCACGCCGGGTCCGGGTTGGCGTACAGGTAAGCGGCGGCGGCCAGCCGCATCCCGCGGTCACCGCTGTGGAGGGCGCCCCGGAGCAGCCGGACCATCTCGTCCACCAGGTCGCTCATTGCTTGCGTCCGAGCACGTCCGCTGGACATGGTCCAGCGGATCTCGTTGTACCGCGCCGCCAGCCGATCGACGGGGTCACCCGGCGGCTCGGCGGGCCTACCGGTGGGCTGCGTCCTGCTGAGCGCCTCTCTCACTCCGTCGGCCAGGTCCTCGGCGGTCTCCTGGTGTCTCGCGTCGCTCTGTCTCGTCTCTCGGATGGCGTCCTGCGCTGTACTTTTGGCCTCTTCCACCTGCCTCTTCAGAGTGATTCCGAATCCGGAAACTTCGGAGAAGAAGACGCCCAGGAGCACCAGGATCACGAGACCGGTGACGACCATGGGCGGATCTGTCATCTGGGGATGACGGCACACCCGGGGCCGGGAGTTCGAGCTCGGCGCCACCATCCACGACCGCGGCCCGGCCACCGCCAGCGGTGAGGACATCACGGTCGTCCTCACCCTGGCCGAGGGTCTGGAAAGCACCCAGGCGGACAACGGGCACCGTCTGAGCTGCACCTTCACCGGTACCGACCTGGCCCCCCACAGCGCCAGACTGGACGGCGTGTTTCGGGTCCGGGCCGCGGACGACGCCGCACCGGGGGTGTACGAGTCGATGCTGGAGATCCAGTACGGCGGTGACCTCAATCTCAAGGACAATACCGCCGTCCTGCCCGTCACGATCGTGGTTCCCCAGCCCATCGACGACGAGCAGGCCCTCATCGTCTACCAGGAGAACCTCCCCCAGGCCGCCCGTGGTCAGAGCGCACGCTTCCACCTGCATTTCCGCGCCCCTATCGGCAAGCCGGTCAACCCCGGCGACCTCGACCAGCGCCTGACCGCACCCACCGGTTTCGTCTTCACCGGCCGGCCCACCTACACCTACCCCAACACCGCCTTGGGCGCGATCACCGGCAACCTGGACCACGACCTCCTGGACGACGGCCGCACCCTGGTCATTCGCCACAATCCGCACCTGAACACCACCGAGACCGACACCGCCCCCCTCCTCTACACCCTCGACGTGCGCGCCCAGGACGCCGCCACCCCCGGTGTCGTCGGCGACGGCTCCGCCAGCATCGGCCGGCGGCCCCCCGTGCAGATCAGCGCCGAAGTCACCAACACCGCCGCCAAGGTCAGCATCCGCGTTACCCAGACCCAGCTCTACAAGGCCAACATCAGCCCGGGCGAGCGCGGGGTCTACCCCGCCGTCCTCGAGTTCCTCAACACCGGACAGACCTCCACTGGCGCCCAGAACCTCGTTCTGACCGCTCCTGAGGGCCTGCGGTTCACCCAGGACAAGGTGGGGATGTCGAAGCCAGGGCACAAGGGCGTCTCACACTGACCGCCGAACGGTAAGACGGCAACCGCACCCTGACCGCCCGGGGCGCCACCGCCCTCAACATCAACCCCGGACAGTGGGCCCTCATCTTCCCCGAGATGGAAGCCGATACCACCGCCACCCCCGGTCCCGTACGCGTCGAAGCCCAGTTCGGCAACCCGATCATCGTCACCGGCTACGCCACCGTCACCATCCGCCCCTGGCACTGACTGTGACTGAGCAGGACAGATGGCCCTTGAGCACGCTGGTTGGCCCATATGCGCGATAGGTGGTGGCCCGCAGTGAGCTTTGGTCTGGACGCGCGGGACGGTCAGGCCGCCGCGATCAGCGGGGCGGCCCGAGGCGGCGCGCATGCGCAGGTGCGCCATGCGCTCGCGGTGACGGAACCAGGCCCGCCACACATCACGCCGGTGCGCGGATTCCTGTGGCAGCAGTGCCGGCAGGGCGGTGATGACGGCGCCGCCCACGGTGCTGAGCGCGACCGCCCAGCCGGGCATGCCGAGGGAGAACTTGGCGGCCAGTGCCAGGACGCCGATACCGACGGGCGGGGCGGTCCAGGTGAGGAGGCGGCGTGCGGCCGGGCGGCGGGTCATATCGGTGGTCCTTCGGGCTCGGAGGGCGCAGGCGTCGGGTGCGCGTGCGGGGCGGAGCATGCAGCAGTTCCAGCCCTTAGGTCGTGGGCAGCGGATCTGACAGTGCCGAAGAATCGGGGAGCGGGGGGTTACTGACCTTTGCGGCGTGTTGTCGTTACGGGCTGACGATGGGTGATCGTTGCGGTATGCCGGTTGTGTGAGATATCCGCAGGGTGGTGGGCT